>DASSTC010000017.1:0-44018 GCA_035708065.1 Candidatus Limnocylindria bacterium
ACCCTCGCGGACCGATGCCAGCGCGCGATCGGCGAGCGGCTTCACATGGATGAACCACTGGATGCTGAGCCGCGGCTCGACCACCGTCCCGCAGCGCTCGCAGTGGCCGACCACCATCTGGTGTGCCGTCTCGGCCTCCAGATCGCCGGCAGTGCGCAGCCGCTCGACGATC
This sequence comes from Candidatus Limnocylindria bacterium, assembly GCA_035708065.1. Lineage (GTDB taxonomy): Bacteria > Chloroflexota > Limnocylindria > QHBO01 > QHBO01 > JAICUY01. The sequence continues at coordinate 173 of DASSTC010000017.1, forward strand.
TCCTGCCGAGCCGCGTAGCGGTCGAGCCCGGCGAACTCGCCGCCAGCGTCGTTGATGCGCGCCTGCTCGTCGAGGATCGTGATCGCGGCCAGGTCGTGGCGCTTGCCGAGCTCGTAGTCGTTAGGGTCGTGCGCGGGCGTGATCTTCACCGCGCCGGTGCCGAATGTTCGGTCGACCGCGTCATCGGCCACGATCGGCAGGCGCCGTCCCAGGAAGGGCAGGATCGCGTAACGTCCGACGAGATCACGGTAGCGCTCGTCGTCGGGGTGATCGGCGACCGCGGTGTCGCCGAGGAGTGTCTCCGGGCGCGTCGTCGCCACGCTGATCCAGGTATCGGGATCGGGCGCGCCGCCGGGACGCTCGAGGTGGTAGCGGATCGTCCACAGCGTGCCGCCCTCGTCGCGGTGAACGTTCTCGAGGTCGCTGATCGTGGTCAGGCAGCGCGGGCACCAGGTGACCATCGCCTCGCCGCGATACACGAGGCCCGCGTCCCACAGCCGCTTGAACGCCGTCCGCACCGCGCGCGCGCTGACGTCGTCCATGGTGAAGCGCTCGCGGCTCCAGTCGAGGCTCGCCCCCAGCCGCTCGAGCTGCTCGCGGATCAGCGGGCGCGTTTCGTCCATGAACCGCCACATCCGCTCGAGGTAGCGCTCGCGACCGAGCGATGCCCGCGACTCGCCCTCCTCGGCGATGATCTTATCGAGGACGAACTGAGCGCCGATGCTGGCGTGGTCGACCCCCGGCAGCCAGAGCGTGTCGTCGCCGCGCATCCGGTGGTAGCGCACCAGGACGTCCTCGATGATGAAGGTGACCGCGTGACCGATGTGCAGCGCGCCGGTCACGTTCGGCGGCGGCTGGATCACCACGAATCGCCGTGCTCCCTCGGGCGCTTCCGCGGCCGGGCTGAACGCGCCGCTTTCCAGCCAGCGCTGGTAGATCTGATGCTCGACCGATGCCGCCTCGTATCGCGGCGCCATCTCGGTGCGTGGTGTCGTGGTCATCGGTCTCGTCGCCTCGTACGGCATGCAAAAACCCGCTCGTCGAAGGACGAACGGGTTTCGTCGTGGTACCACCTTCGTTCGCGCCGCCTGCGGCGCCTCGCGTTCCGCGCTATCGGGCGGACCCGGCCAGCTCGCGTGCGACCTTCCCTGATCGGTGCCGGGGCGGGCTTTCAGCCGGTGGCCCGCCGTCTCTATCGGCCGTGGATCAGGTACTCCTCACGGTCAACGCCGTGCCGAGGAGTCTAGCACCGGCGCTCAGCGCGAGCGGTTGACCGTCACCCGCAGCGTGCCGTCGGATTGCCGATCGATCTCGGCGGCGCCACTCTCCAGTGCGCTGATCGCACCTTCCAGGTCGAAGCCCGCCTCGTGTGCGGCGCGGTAGACGAACTCGCCGGTCGGGCCCAGGCTCAGGGTCACCGAGCGGATCCCCTCCGCCTTCTCGAGCGACTGCTTGAACGAGGTGATCGCACCGAAGCTGCCGAGGCCCTTGACCACGATCGGCGTCGAGACCTCGCCGTTGTCCTGCGCTGCCGGGGTGGCCGGCTTGTCCGCAGTGGCGTCGGGCGGTGCCTCCGGCGCCGGCTTGAGCTGCTCGTCCAGCTGGGCCAGGCGCTCCTCCAGGCTGGGGCCGGCCGGCTCGGGACTCGACGCGCCGTTGGCCGATGTCGCGGTCGCCTGCTGCTGCTTGTCGATGCCGAGCATCGCCAGCCGTGAGGTGATCGACTCCTTGTCGCCGGTGGCGCTCCCCCGCGCCGCGTCCGACGTGATGGCGTCGAGCGAGGGCGCGGCGGGCATGCGCTTGGCGGCGGCGACGAACGCGGTCGGGTCCTTGATCTCGCTGAGCTGCGCGAAGAACGCCTCGAGCTCGCGCTCGTGGTCCGCGAGGCGGGTGCGGACCGCCCCGACCTCGGCCTCACTGCTCTGCTCGTGGTCGTGGAGCTGCTGGTCGAGCTGCTTGCGTCGCAACTCGACCTTGTGCTGCGCCTCGCTGCGCACGCGCTCCAGCTCAGAGCGCTCCCAGTCGCCGATCCCCTTGATGTCGAGCTCCGAGCGCCGGCGCAGGTCCTCGGCGCGCTCGGCGCTGCGCTCCACGACCTGCTCGACGCGCTTCTCGACCATCGTGCGCAGCTCCGACAGGTTGCGGTCGCGCGCTTCTTCGGCGACGCGGCGCATCGCCTCGACCAGGTTCTGCAGGAACGGCTCGGCCGGCGCGGCGACGGCCGGCGTGGGCGCCGGCTGCGGTGCCTCCGGTTCGGCGGTCGCGGCGCTCACCGGCTCCGCCGTCGCGGCGGCGGCATCGGTCTGGCCGGCATCGGTCACCGATGCAGGCGGCTCTGGCTGCACGACGTCCGGCGCGGCGTCGGTGGTCTCCGGCGTGGCGGGGGCATCGGTCTTGTCGTCGGCTTCGGCCGACCACGGAAGCCGGAACCCGGATCGCCGGTTGGTTGAGGTCATCTGCGCGTTCTCACCTGTGCTGGTCGAGCCCGTGGGTGGGCACGGCCATCCTAGCCTGTTGACGGCATGCACCCCGACCCGCTCCAAAGTACCGGAGCGGGGTGTCCGGTCGTACGGGCCCAGCCGGTTGCTACCATCGCGGGCATGATCCTTCCGGACCTCGAGCTTCACCCGTGGGTCGGCCAGGCGCTGCAGCTCGTGGCGGTCATCGTGCTGGCGGTCGTGCTGTTCGTCGCCATCCGCTCGGCGATCAGGCTGGCGGTCGCGCACATCCTCGAGCGGCGCACCACGGAGGACGGGCGCGAGGACACGCTCTCGGCGATGGAGCTCGAGCGGCGGGTGAAGACCCTGGAACGGCTGGCGGTGCGGGTCACCGGCATCGTCATCGCGGCGATCGCGGTGCTCACCGCGCTCGCGACGGTGAACATCAGCATCGGCCCGGCGATCGCCGGGCTTGGCGTGGTCGGGATCGCCGTCGGCCTGGGCGCGCAGACGCTCATCAAGGACTGGCTGGCCGGCATCTTCGTCGTCCTCGAGAACCAGTACAGCCAGGGCGACGTGGTGCGGATCGCCGGCGTCGATGGCGTGGTTGAGGATTTCAGCCTGCGACGCACCGTGCTGCGCGACCTCGACGGCACGGTCCACTCGGTGCCAAACGGCCAGATCACCGTCGCCTCGAATCTCACCCGGGTGTGGGCCCGCGTGAATCTCGACGTGAACGTCGGCTACGGCACCGACATCGAGACGGCCACGCAGCTCATCAACCAGATCGGCGAACGGCTGCATACCGACCCCGAGTGGGGCGCGCGCATGCTCGAGGCGCCCTCGGTGAGCCGGGTGACGGCGCTCGGCGAGAATGGCGTCACGCTCAAGGTGCTGGGGCAGGTGCGCGCTGCCGAGCAGTGGGCCGTTACCGGCGAGCTGCGCAAGCGGATCCTGGCCGCATTCGCCGAGCACGGGATCGAGATTCCGTTCCCGCATCGGGTGATGATCTCGCGGCCGGCGGAGGGTGAGTCAGGCCCCGGGGAGTGACGGATCTTTCGGTCGACAGCGCGCAAGCCGCTCGCCGCGCTGAAGCGGACGGCGACCGCGCGGCGAGTAACGACGAGCAAGGTCGTTGCTCCAGCCTTGGCAACAAATGACGAAGCAGGCGCCTCGGCAGGCATTCTTCGCGTCAGACGTCCCACCCAGCGCGACGAGCGGCGAAGCGGGGCCGCTTTCGCCACGTCGTAACCGGTCTTCAGGCGATCTGCTTCGCTCGTTGTTCCAGCCGGCGGAGCGGTTGCGGCCGTTGCGGCCGTTGCGGCTGGCATATCGTGGAACCGATCCCGCTGAGCGGGCGTATCGGCCAAGAAGCCACCCAGGAGTGGGAGAGAGCAGCGACTGCGTGGCCGTCATGCGCTCGTTCCGGGCACGCCGGCCAACGAACGGCCCACCAAGGCTCCGCCAGGCTGGCTGCCTGGCCGATACGCCCGCTGGCTGGGAATCGTCGCGGCCGGCGGTTGCCAGGCGCACGCGACCTAGGCCGATTCCTCCTCGCGCTCGATGGCGCGATCCTTCGAACGACGCCGCGGCTCGGCGTCCTCGTTCTCGGTGACCAGCATCGGCGGCTGGCCATGCTCGATCGTCTCGGCGGTGATGACCACCTTCTTGACGTCGGTCCGCTCGGGGATCTCGTACATCACCTCGAGCAGCGCCTCCTCGACGATCGTGCGCAGCGCGCGTGCGCCGGTCTTGCGCTCGAGGGCCAGGCGCGAGGTCGCGGTGAGGGCCTCCGGGGTGAAGACGAGCTCGACCTTGTCGAGCGACAGGAACTTCGTGAACTGGCGGGTGACCGCGTTCTTCGGCTCGGTGAGGACCCTGACGAGGTCCTCCTGCGACAGCGTGGCGAGCGAGACGACGACCGGCAGGCGGCCGACGAACTCCGGGATGAGCCCGTACTTCAGCAGGTCCTCGGGCATGAGCCGGCCGAGGAGGGCCTGGCGGCGCTCGTCCTTGGTCTGCTGCGCCTGCGATCCGAAGCCGATCGAGCGCTTGCCGACCCGATCCTCGACGATCTTCTCCAGGCCCTCGAACGCGCCACCGCAGATGAACAGGATGTTCGTGGTGTCGATCTGGATGAAGTCCTGGTGCGGGTGCTTGCGGCCGCCCTGCGGCGGCACGTTGGCGACCGTTCCCTCCAGGATCTTGAGCAGTGCCTGCTGCACGCCCTCGCCGGAGACGTCGCGGGTGATCGACGGGTTGTCGGTCTTGCGCGCGATCTTGTCGATCTCGTCGATGTAGATGATCCCGCGCTGCGCCCGCTGCACGTCGAAATCGGCGGCCTGGATGAGGCGCAGCAGGATGTTCTCGACGTCCTCGCCGACGTAGCCGGCCTCGGTCAGCGAGGTCGCATCGGCGATGCAGAAGGGAACGTCGAGCACCTTCGCCAGCGTCTGCGCCAGCAGGGTCTTGCCGGAGCCGGTCGGGCCCACGAGCAGCACGTTGGACTTCCCGAGCTCGACGTCATCGACGTTGTGCCCGGCGTTGACCCGCTTGTAGTGGTTGTAGACCGCGACCGACAGGACCTTCTTGGCCTGCTCCTGGCTGATGACGTACTGGTCGAGCTGGTCCTTGATCTTGCGCGGGCTGGGCAGCGGGGTGGAGGACGCCTTGGCGCGCGGCGCCTCGAGCATCTCCTCCTCGATGATCTCCTGGCAGAGGTTGATGCACTCGTCGCAGATGTAGACGCCCTGCCCGGCGATGAGCTTGCGGACCTGCTCCTGGCTCTTGCCGCAGAAGGAGCAGCGGTACGGCACCTTCGTCTTCTGGGTCATGGGTCTTGTCGCGACACCTCGTCTTCCACGGACGGCCCCCGAGGCCGGATCCGCAGGATAGCATGCGCCTTCCCGATGGCCAGCCCTCGCGATGGGCCGATGGTCGTAGCATCCAGCGCATGACCCCCGCTGCGGCCGCTCCCCTGCCCGCCTTCGGCAGGTCGACCTTGGCGGAGGTTGCGCCTTCGCTGCTGGCGGCGCTCGGCAGCGAGGAGATGCCCAATCCGCTCGGCCTTGAACCGATGCGGCTCGCCTGCCTGCTGCTGGTCGACGGCTTCGGCTGGCGCGCGCTCGAGGCGCATCGGGACGAGGTCCCGTTTCTGGCTTCCCTGATGAGCAGTCATGCGCCGATCCAGGCGCCGTTCCCGAGCTCGACGGCGGTCAGCATCACCTCGTTGAGCACCGGCCGGCCGCCCGGCGAGCACGGCATCACCGGCTACACCATGGCGATGCCGGGGCTGGCGCAGCCGATGAACTGCATCGGCTGGTCGGTGTACGGCACCGGCGAGGACCTCCGCCGCCGCTTTCCGCCGGCCGCGCTCCAGCCGCACGCCACGCTGCTCGAGACCGCCGCGCAGCACGGGCTCGGCGTCGCGGTGCTGAGTGCGGCGGATCACGCGGGCTCGGGGCTCAGCATCGCCGCACTGCGGGGTGCCGAGCATGTCGCGGTCGGAACGCCCGAGGAGCTGGTCGAGAACGCGCCGGCCGTCGCCGCACGTATCGATCGCGGCGTGGTCTACGCCTACCTCTGGCAGGTCGACCTGGCGGGGCACGTCCATGGCGCAGCGTCGGCCGAATGGCTGCGCGAGCTCGTGCGGCTCGACCGTGCGCTCGAACGACTGGCCGCAGCACTCGCCAAACACGACACGGCGCTGCTGATCACCGGCGACCACGGCATGATCGACGTCCCCGAGGCCGGCAAGATCGATGCGCCGGCGGACCGCGACCTGATGCGCGGGGTGCGGATCATCGCCGGCGAGCCGCGCGCCCGGCATCTGCACACCGCCGCCGGAGCGGCCGACGACGTCCTGGCCGCGTGGCGCGAGCGCGTCGGCGGCCATGCCTGGATCGTCGGTCGCGAGGAGGCGATCACAGCCGGCTGGTTCGGTCCGGTGGTGAACGACGACGTCCGGCCACGGATCGGCGACGTGATCGTCGCCGCGCGCGATCCGATCGGCATCTTCCAGCGGCGACGAGCGCCGCGCGAGTGGCGGCTGGTCGGCCACCACGGCTCCCTGACCGCGGAGGAGCAGCTCGTTCCGCTGCTCATCCACGCGCCATGAGCGAGCTGCTGATTGCGCGCCTCGACACCGCGGCCGGCCCGATGCTCGCGGCACTGACGGCCCGAGGGATCGCCGCGCTGGAACGCGGGGACGACGCGACGGACTTCGTGGCCGCGGTGACCCGTCGCTTCCCGAAGATCGATCTTCGGGACGGCCGCGCCGCCGACCTCGAGCGACAGCTCGACGAGTACCTGGCCGGCCGGCGCCGCTGCTTCGATGTCGCCGTCGACCTCCGCGACCTGGCACCGTTCAACCGGCGCGCTCTCGAGGCCACGATGGCGATCCCGTACGGCGAGACGGCAACCTACGGCGAGCTGGCCGCGCAGCTCGGCCATCCGGGTGCGGCGCGGGCCGTCGGCAACGCGCTGTCGCGCTGCCCCGTCAGCATCGTGGTGCCCTGCCACCGCGTCGTGCGCGCCAGCGACGGGCTGTCGGGCTGGGGTGCGGACGTCGCCGAGAAGCGGCGCCTGCTCGCGCTGGAACGAGAGGCCGTGGCGCGAGCGTGAGGCCCGTGCATCGGTCCTACTTCTTCTTGGCGGGCTCCGGCGATCCGGCGTCCGCCGCGGCAGCCGCCTTGGCATCGGGCACCGTGCCCTGCGCCGCCTGGGCCATGCTGATCAGCGACTCGGTGTTGCCGAAGAAGACTTCGTCGATCAGGCCATACTCCTTGGCCTCCTCGGCGCTCATGAAGTAGTCGCGCTCGGAGTCCTTCTTCACCTTGTCGAAGTCCTGGCCGGTGTGCTTGGCCAGGATGTTCATCAGCCGATCGGTGAGATGCATCATCTCCCGCATCTGGATCTCGACGTCCGGGGTGTTGCCGCGGAAGCCGCCGGATCCCTGGTGGATCATGATCCGCGAGTTCGGCAGGGCGAAGCGCTTGCCGGTCGCTCCGGCCGCCAGCAGCACCGCGCCCATCGAGGCCGCCTGCCCGATGCAGATCGTGCTCACCGGCGCCTTCAGGTACTGCATCGTGTCGTAGATCGCCAGGCCCGAGGTGACCACGCCGCCGGGCGAGTTGACGTACAGCATGATGTCCTTCTCGGAGTCCTCGCTCTCGAGGAAGAGCAGCTGGGCGATGATCAGGTTGGCGATGTGGTCCTCGATCGCGTCGCCGAGGAAGATGATCCGCTCCTTCAGGAGCCGCGAGTAGATGTCGAAGGCGCGCTCGCCGCGAGCGCTGCTCTCGATGACCATCGGGACGAGCATCGGTCACTCCGTTCCGGAACTGGTTGGCTGGGGTTCGGCCTGTTCGGCCTCGGCCTCATCGGCCGCTTCGGCCTCGCCGGCCGCGGGCTCGGTCGCATCGGTCCCGAGCGCGCGTTCGATGAGGGTGTCGACGAGTTTACGGTTCCGCATCGTCATGCGCAGGTACGAGCGACCGCTGCGCGAGGCCCAGTACTCGGCAAGCTTGGGGTCGGGCTGCGGACCGAGCTGGCTGGCGAGCTCGGCGTCGATCTCGGTGTCGGCGACGTCGACGCCTTCCTTCTCGGCGATCGACGACAGCACGAGGAGGGTCTTCACCCGGCGCTGTGCGGGCTCGCGCAGCTCGGCGGAGAGCTCCTCCGGTGACTGCTTCGCCAGCTCGAGGTACTGCTCCATCCCGATGCGCTGCTGCGCCAGGCGGCTGCGCAGCTCGTCGCGCATGATCTCGACCTCGTTGGCGACCATCACCTCGGGCAGCTCGACCGTCGCGTTGGTCGAGGCGAAGTCGATGATCCGGTCGGCAAAGGTGTGCCGCGCCTCCGCCTCGGCCCGCTGCTGGAGCGCATCACGAATCTCGGCACGCAGCTCGTCCATCGTCTGCACCTCGCCGACCGACTTCGCGAACTCGTCGTCGGCATCGGGCAGGACGCGCTCGCGCAGGTCGAGCAGCGTTGCGTCGAAGTGCGCCTGCTTGCCCTGCAGCTCCTCGACGCGATAGTCGTCGGGGAAGGTGACGTCGAAGCCCTTCTCCTCGTCGATGCGCATCCCGACCAGGTTGTCCTCCCAACCGGGGATCATGCGGTCCTCGCCGACGATCAACGGCATGCGATCGGCGCTGCCGCCCTCGAACGGCTCGCCGTCGATCGTACCGACGAACTTCACCGACACGACGTCGCCCCGCTGGGCACCGCGGTCGTCGACCGGCCGCAGCGAGCCCTGCTGCTCGCGCAGCTCCTCGATGACGTGCTCGATCTGCTCGTCAGTCGTCTCGGGAACCTCGAGCGTGAACGGGTAGTCGGTGTACGCGCCGAGCTGGACCTCGGGCCGCACCGAGACCGTGGCCGTGAAGCTGACCGGACTGCCCTCGGCGAGCGCCGACGGGTCGATGTCGACCTTGGGCTGGTCGATCGGCACGATGTCGGTCTGGTCGAGCGCCGCGTCGTAGCTGGCGCTGACGAGATGCTCCATCACCTCGGCGAGCACGGAGGCGCGCCCCACGAATCGGTCGATCACGTGGCGCGGCGCCTTCCCGGGCCGGAAGCCGGGCACGCGGGTGCGCTCGGCGACATGCCGGTAGGCGGTCGCGAAGTGGCGATCGACATCGGTCGACGGGACGTCGATCTCGAGGACCATCCGCGAGCCGGGCTCCGGACGGGTGGAAACGCTGACCAAGTGAGCTCCTGTCTGCTGCGGGCGACCTCGGGCGGGCAACCTGTTGTGGGCGAGGCGAGACTCGAACTCGCACGTCTTGCGACACCAGCTCCTAAAGCTGGCGCGTCTGCCATTCCGCCACTCGCCCGTGGCTATCGCGCGTGGGTGGCCGCCGCCAAGTCTAGCCGACCGCGCGGTATCCTCCGCCCGCCATGACCGATGCGTTCCTCGGCGACACCGTCGCGCTGCTCGAGCGCACGCCGCGGGTCGTGCGGGCGCTGCTCGACGGCCTGCCCGATGCCTGGACCGGGACGCCGGACACCGCGGGCGGCTGGACGCCGCGCGACGTCGTCGGGCACCTCATCTCGGCCGAGCTCGACGACTGGATGCCGCGCGTCGAGATCCTGCTCGCGAACGAGCCGGATCGCACGTTCGAGCCGTTCGACCGCTTCGCGCACGTCGAGCGTGACCGCGATGTGCCGCTCCCGGCGCTGATCGACCGCTTCGCCGAGCTGCGGACCGATGGCCTCAACCGACTGGACCAGGTCGTCAGCGACGCAGATCTCGACCGTCGCGGCCGCCATCCCGACCTCGGCGAGGTCACGATGCGGGAGCTGCTCGCCACGTGGGCCGTCCACGATCTGGACCACGTCGCGCAGATCTACGCGGCGCTGGCCGGCAGCCACGAAGCGGCGGTCGGACCGTGGAAGGCGAACCTCGGGATCGTGCTCCGCCGCGACGAGGTGAAGGGCTAACCGGCTCCGCTGTTTCGGCTGCGGGCGGACATGGCAGAGTAGTCGGCGACCTGCTCGCGGACGTTGGCGATGTCCGTCTGCCCATCGGCGCCGACCGCGGCGTTGGCACGCTTCGGCCCGCGCTTCGTACCGGGTTCGGCAGCGCCACCGATCGTCCCGGCCGCGTCCAGCGGCGCGATCCCGCTCGGTGGCTCGCTCGACAGGAAGCGCTCGACCGCCTTGCGGGCCAGTGCCGCCGACAGGATCGCGGCCGCGGCCTCGAACGCCTTCCAGCTGGCACGGCCCGGGCCGGGCGGCCCTTCGACCATCTGCTTCGCCAGCTCCTTCCGCGCCTTCTTGTTCTTCAGCGGCGCCTGCCGCCAGGCGAGCAGCTCTTCGGCGAGCCCCTCGCGCGCTCGCTCGGCCCTAGGACCGAGCGTTCCCGCCAGCGAGTCGACCCACGACTGCATCGGCTTCGGCAGGCTGTCGTACGCCTTCTCGGGAGTCGTCTTCATCAGGCGGCGACGGGCGAGGCGCGCCGCGCGCATCGGTCCGCCGGCCAGCAGGAAGACGGCGCCGGCACCCAGCCCGATGAAGAGGGCCGGGTTCTCCTTGAACTTGGCCTTGATGTCGACGCTGCGCCGGACGCGGTCCTTCAGCTCGTCGGCGGTGCGCTGCAGCTTGATGCGCTGCGCCTCGAGCTCTACTCGCGTCTGATCAAGCGTTTCGCCCACGCGATGTCCTCCTTGACCGATGCGATGGTTTCCTCCGGCGTCGGCTTCACCTGGCGGACCTGTTGGTAACCGCGCCAGCCGAAGAACGCCGCGAGCAGGCCGAGCACCACGAAGACGATGAGTGCCCAGAGCCAGCCCGGCCAGCCGGTGAGCGCAGCCAGGCCGAGGATGATGAACACCAGCAGGGTGATGAACGCGAAGATGGCCAGCCCGGCGGTCAGCGCGAAGTTGATGGCGCCGCCCTTGACGTGGCCGAGCGACTGGGCCATCTCCTGGCGGCCATGCTGAACCTCGAGCTTGGCGAGGCCGATGGCACCGCCGACGAGCTCGCGGGCCAGGCCGATCATGCTCCTGCTGCGCGGCTCGTCGCGATTCGTCATCCATACCTCCGGGCATTGGTCGCCGACGGCACCGCTGCGGCCCGCCGATTCTAGCAAGGTGCACGTGAGGTGCCACCTCGCTATGCTTCCGGCTCCGATGAGCAAGCGCAGAACCTCCGGCATCCAGCGCCGGTCCCGAGCCTCCGACGCTGCCATGAACCGCCGCCTGGGCGAGGGCGGCAGCCGATTCGACATGCGGATCGTGGCGATCGCCGGCTTCCTGCTGGTTGGCGTGCTGGTCGTCGCCTTCGCGCTCGTCTCGGCGGCTCCGAAGAGCGTTGCCTACGCCGGCGAACGACAGCCCGACGAGGGCCGCGGCCACGTCGCCGACGGCACGCCGGACATGCAGTACAAGTCCGTTCCGGCGACATCGGGGTCGCACTGGGTGACGCCGGCGAACTGGGGCATCTACGGACCGGACCAGCCGGGCCAGTACGCCGCACCACTGCCGGAGCCGCAGTCGGTGCACAACCTGGAGCACGGCGGCACGGTGATCTGGTACCAGCCCACGAAGATCCAGCCGGCCGACCTCGAGAAGCTGCAGAACTTCGTCCGCGGCCAGCTCGCCGGATCGCGCTTCAAGGTCATCCTGGCGCCGTGGACCGGCCAGGACTTCGGCCACCCGATCGCGGCGGTGGCCTGGGACTGGCGGCTCTACCTCGACGAAGCGAACACCGATGCGCTCAAGGAGTTCATCGCGGCGCACTACCAGCAGTCGCCCGAGCCGAATGGAGGGCCGGGACCGCCGGCACTCCAGTAGCGCCAGGTTGGCAGCCAGATCGTCGTCGGCGCGGTTGACGACACCCGGCGTGCTCGTCATCATCTCTCGACGGGCGGCTAGCTCAACGGCAGAGCAAGTGACTCTTAATCACTAGGTTCAGGGTTCGAATCCCTGGCCGCTCACCACCCCTCCACCTCCCCTGGGGTGCGGACGCCCGCGGCCGGGACCTGCCAACCGGGCGCGCGCGGACATCGGCGCCCAATCCGGCTAGCATGCAAGGCTCTGCATCGGTCCATCGAACGGAGCCTTCCGTGCCGCACATTCCCATCGAACGACATCAGCTCGACAACGGACTTCGCATCGTCCTGTCGCGCGACGACTCGACGCCGATCGTCGCCGTGAACCTGTGGTACGACGTCGGCTCGAAGCACGAGCAGCATGGCAAGACCGGCTTTGCGCACCTGTTCGAACACATGATGTTCCAGGGCTCCGAGAACGTCGCCAAGGGCGAGCACTTCGCCCAGGTGCAGGCGGCCGGCGGCACGCTCAACGCGACGACCTGGCTCGACCGCACGAACTACTTCGAGACGCTCCCCTCGCACGAGCTCGAGCTCGCACTGTGGCTGGAGGCCGACCGCATGGGGCGCCTGCTGCCGGCGATGACCCAGGAGAAGCTCGACAACCAGCGCGACGTGGTGAAGAACGAGCGACGCTGGGCGGTCGACAACCAGCCGTACGGCACCTGGGACGAGAAGCTCCAGGCGCTGATCTACCCCGAGGGCCATCCGTACCACCACTCGACGATCGGATCGATGGAGGACCTCTCGGCCGCATCCCTCGACGACGTCAGCCGCTTCTTCGCTACCTGGTACGCGCCGAACAACGCGGTGCTGACCGTGGCCGGCGACTTCGAGCCGCAGGCCGCGTTGGCGGCCATCGAGCGCCAGTTCGGACCGATCCCGGCCAACGCGCAGCTCCCCGGGCGTCCGGACATGAGCGTCGAGCCGCGCATCGGCCAGGAGATTCGCGAGGTCGTCCACGACCGCGTGCCGCTGCCGAGGGTCTACGTCAGCTACCGGATGCCCACCTTCGGGACCGATGCCTGGGACGCGTTGGAGGTCGCCTCCGACCTGCTCGCCTCCGGCCGTGCCTCGCGCCTGTACCGCAGCCTGGTCCGCGAACGACAGCTGGCGCAGGACGTCACGGTCTTCGCCTTCCCGATGGTCGGCGGCGCATCGATGTTCACGCTGTGGGCCACGACGCGTCCCGGCGTCGACCACGAGGAGCTGGAGCAGGCGCTGCTCGGCGAGATCGAGCGGCTGAAGACCGACGGGCCCAGCGCCGAGGAGCTGGAACGCGTCCGCAACCTCCACGCCGCGGGCGTCGAGTCGAGCCTCGAGCGGCTCGCCGAACGAGCGGATCGGCTCAGCATGTACACCGTCCTGTTCGACGCTCCGGAGATGATCAACACCGAGGTGAGCCGCTATGAGTCGGTCGGCGCCGAGCGGGTGCGCGCCGCCATGGCCGAGACGCTGCGCGACGACAACCGGGTGGTGCTCACCTACCTGCCGGCCGATGTCCCCGAGCCGGAGGCCGAGGCCGAGGTCGCCGCGCTCGCCGGCGCCGAAACGGGCGAGGCGATGGCGCAGCCGGTCGAAGCCGGCGGCGAGGAGCCGGCCCGATGACCGTCGCGAACCCCAAGCGTCCGGCGCCGTCCGCGCCGCGCCCGTACCACTTCCCCCGGTTCGAGCGACGACGGCTCGACAACGGGCTGAGCGTGTGGCTCGTGCCGCTGGCCGACAGTGGCCTGGCGAACGTCCATCTGCTGTTCGACGCCGGCGCGGCTGCCGAAGACGAGGCGCACGGCGGCGTCGCCGCGCTGACTGCCCAGCTGCTCGTCACCGGCACGGCACGGCTGGACGCCGGCGCGTTCGCCGAGGCGACCGAGCGGCTCGGCATCGAGGTGAGCAGCGAGTCGAGCTGGGACAGCGCGCGCGGCGCATTCCAGGCGCTGCCGCAGCATGTCGGCAAAGGTCTCGAGCTGCTGGCCGAGATGGTCCGCCAGCCGCGCTTCGACCCGGCCGAATTCGAGCGGCTCAAGGCCGAGCGACTGGCCGACATCCTCCAGGCACGGGCGGACGCCGGTCGACTCGCCGACGAGATGTTCCTGCGCAACCTCTACGCCGATTCGGTCGCGTATCGCCGCTCCGCGGCCGGCACGCCGGAGACCGTGAGCGAGCTGGTGCGCGACGACGTGGTCAGCTTCCACGCGCGCCAGTACGCGCCCGATCGCGCGCATCTCATTGTGGCGGGGAGCTTCGACACTGACGCGCTGATGCGCGACGCCGAGCGGCTGCTCGGCGACTGGAGTGGCACGTCGCCGGGGCATCGGTCGATCCAGCCGACGAGGGCCAGCGGTCGCCGGGTGGTCGTCGTCGACCGGCCCGGGTCGGTCCAGAGCGAGCTGCGCGTCGGCCAGATCGGGATCGACCGCTATGACCCGCGCTACTTCAGCGCCTCGGTGATGGCCGCACTGCTCGGCGGCGTCTTCGGCTCACGGCTCAACCGCCGTCTGCGCGAGGAGCTGGGCTACACGTACGGCGCCCACTCCACGTTCGACCCGCGGCGTGCTGCCGGACCGTTCGTGGCCCGCGCGGCGGTGCAGACCGAGGTCACCACGGACTCGATCCGCGAGCTCCTCGGCCAGCTCGACGGCATCCGCGCGACTGCGCCGGACGAGGCAGAGCTGCGCGAGGTGAAGAATTACCTCATCGGCGTCTTCCCGCTGCGCTTCGAGACGACCGGCGGCGTGGCAGCCGCCATCGAGCCGCTGGCGATCTACGGGCTGGACGACGACTACTGGCAGGAGTACCGCGGCCGGATCGAGGCGGTGACGCCCGACGACACGCACGCCGTGGCCAACGAGCTGATCACGCCCGACGAGCTGCTGATCCTGCTGACCGGCGATGCGTCGAAGCTTGCCGCCGAGCTGCGCGAGGCCGATTTCGGACCGATGGAGGTCGTTCCGGCCGAATAAGGTTGCCGGCGTCAGGCGCCGCCGCCCGCCGCGCTGGTGGCGTCGCCCTCGGTGGCCCGAGCACTCCTTTGACGCGGGGCACGCTGCCAGCGCAGGGTGAAGATCGCCTTCGGCCGGCGCTGCTCGAGCTCGACGCTGCCACCCTGCGCCTGCATCAGCGCGTTGACCAGGTAGAGGCCCAGGCCGAGGCCGCGTCCCGCGCTGACGCGGTCGCGGAAGAGGTGCTCGGCCGTCTCGTCGGACACGCCGGGACCGTCGTCGATGATCCGCACGGCGATGGGATCGCCACCGAGCACCTCGACGCGGATCGGCGCACCGGGATTGGAGTAGCGATCGGCGTTGATCAGCAGGTTGGTGATCGCCTGCTCGGCGAAGTGGCGATCGCCGATCGCCGCCGGGCGGCCGCGCATGCGGAACGTGACCTCGCGCTCGCTGCCGCGCGCCCGCAGCCGCTCGAGCGCCGACTCGAGCGCAGCGGACAGGTCGAACGGCTCTCGGCGGGCCTGGACCTGGCCCGCATCGGCCCGCGAGAACAGCTCGAGCCGCTCGAGGATGCCGATCGCGGCGTCGACCGACTCCAGTGCCCGACGGCCATGCGCCATGTTCGCGCGGTTCGGATCGCGCTCTGACAGCTCGATGCGCGCCTTGGCCACCGCCAACGGGTTGCGCAGCTCGTGCGCAACGAAGCTGGCGAAACGCGACAGCCGTCGGCGCTCGTCCTCCTCCTTGCCGACGTCGCGCAGCAGGAGCACGCAGCCACCGCCGGGGACCGGCGTGCCTTCGGCGGAGACGATCATGTCCCGGCCGGACATCGGCAGCCGAACGGTCAGCCGCCGTCGCAGCGGACCGGCCTGCGCCGCGAGCTGCGGCCACTCATGCCGCGGCAGCGGGTTGCCCGCCTCGTCACGCGGCTCGGCCTGGCCGGCCCATTCGTCGACGTCGCGCTCGAAGAAGCTGCGGCCGAACACTCGCAGCGCGGCGCGATTGCCGTAGGTCCCGCGACCATCGGCGTCGTAGACCATCAGCGGCTCGGGGATTGCCTCGGCGACTTCCTGCAACCGGTTGCGCTCGCGCTCTGCGACGCGCAGCGCGACGTCGAGGTCCCGTCGAGCACCAACCGCAGCCGCTCGCTCGCCCTCCGCGCGTCCCTCGGCGTCGACGCTCGACCGCCGGGCGAGGTGTGCCACGCGCAGCGCGCGATCCGAGCGCAGCGCCATCAGGACGACCAGGGGCGAGCCGACGATGAACGCGAACAGCCGGATCCCGTCGTCGAGGCCGATCGACCGCCCCTCGTGCGGCAGGAGGATGAGCACGACGACCACGAGCGTCGAAGCGAGGTAGGCGTATGTCGCCGCCGCGGCCCCAAGGCCCAGCCCGACGAGCGCGACCACCAGGATCAGCGGGCCGGTGAAGGGCACCACCTGGGCAAAGAACGAGCCCAGCAGGATCACGACGATCGCGGTGCCGGCGCCGATCAGGGCGCCGAGGACCGCGTTGCGCCCCGGACGCAGGAGGGCCACTCGCTTGCTCCGTTGCGAAGGTTCGGGGGTAGTATCACCCGCCCGCCGCGACGGCAGCAGCGGCCGCACGCTGACGAGCGCGCGACAGCCGGCGTCGAGCGGCCGAGATGCGGCGCACCGGATCGCCGCCGATCCGCCGCCGGTCGAGCGCCTCCGGATGCTCGCCGCGGGCGATCTCGGCGAGCAGGGTCGACGCCCGGTCAAGCTGGCCGACCTCGGTCAGCAGCTGGACGAGGCTGAACCAGCGACCCGGCAGGGTTGGAGGCTCACCAGCGACACGCTCGAGCAGCTCCTCGGCGCGCGCCACGTGACCCGCCCGGCGGTGCGCGACGATCGCCGCACGCACATCGGAGAAGCCGGGCTCCATCTCGAGGGCCTCGAGATAGTTGAGCAGAAGCTCGGCGTTCTCAGCTCGCTCCGCGATCGGGCCGCGGCGCACATGGGCGTCGCGGAAGTCGGCCAGGACGGCGCGCAGCTCGCGTTCCAGCCAGCGGCGGGCTGCGCTGTTCGGCTCGTAGCGATCGAGCAGGCCGCGCAGGAACGCCGCTCCGCGCAGCCGCTGCCCGGTGACGGCGTACGCCTCGCGCAGCGGGGCGCGCACGAGTGTCTCGTGGCTGGGGTCGAGGGTCACCAGCCGCTCGAGGGCGCCGAGCCAGTCGTCGAGACGGCCGTGGTCGCGGTAGTGTGCCGCCGCGTAGCGCAACCAGTACTGCTCGCTGTGCTCACGCCAGTCCTCGCCGGCGATGTGATGCTCGACGATCCAGCGATCCTGGTCGGCTGGCCCGGCGAGGAATACCTCGACCGGGATGCGGAAGCCCGCGACGCTGCGCCACTGCGGCTGGTGCCAGCGGCTGGGCCGCACCTCTGATGGTCGCCGCCGCCGCGGGGCGGCCGGGCGCTCGTGGTCCTCGAGCGGCCACTCGAGCGTCTGCGCCGTCCCGTGCTCCAGCGCGCGGTCGTAGTGCAGCCGTCGCAGCGGGTCGCGCAGCTCTGCCCAGGCGCGGTTGAGGATCGAGGTCCGTCGGGTGGCCAGCTCGGACGATGCCGAGCGGTCCGGATGGTGGCGCAGCACCGCCTCACGGAAGGCGGCGCGCAGCTCGGCCGAGGTCGCAGACGGATCGGCGCCGAGGACCTCGTAGAAGTCCCGCCGTTCGATGCGAATGGCCTCGGCGGTCGTTTCGAAGACCATCCGGCTGAGTCTAGCGTCGGTCCGGTTCGACGACGAAAGCCGTATGCTGCCCGGCATGCCCGACACCACCAGCCGCGTGGGACATCTGCTCATGATCGGCGGCGCCGAGGACAAGCTCCGCCAGCGCCAGATCCTGTCGCGCTTCGTGACCCTGGCCGGCGGCAACGACGCGCGGGTGGTGGTGATCTCGACCGCCTCGTCGCTCGGCGACGAGGCGACCGAGCTGTACGCACAGCTGTTCCACGCCATGGGGGTGCCCGACGTGCGGGGCCTGCGGCCGCTGACCCGTGACGAGGCCGAGGACCGCGAGGTGGCGGCCACGCTCGAGGACGCGAGCGGCATCTTCCTGACCGGCGGCAACCAGCTGCGCCTGGCGAGCGTCATCGGCGGCACGCGCCTGGGCCGGATCATCGTGCGCCGGCATCGCAGCGGGGCGATCGTGGCGGGCACCAGCGCCGGCGCATCGGCGCTCGGCAGCCACATGGTCGCCTTCGGGCCTGGGGGCGCGACGCCGAAGCAGCGAATGACGCAGATGAGCGCCGGATTGGGGCTGCTGCCGGGCGCGATCATCGACCAGCACTTCGAGCAGCGGAACCGGATCGGCCGGCTGCTGGCGCTCGTCGCCCAGTCGCCCGCGCTGCTCGGCATCGGCCTCGACGAGGACACCGCCGGACTGGTGAGCCCGAGCGGGGTGATGGAAGTGCTCGGCCGCGGCTCGGTGACGGTCCTGGACCCCGCGCACATCCAGACCGATGCGTACGAGGTGAAGCGCCACCGCCCGATCATGGTCTCCGGCGTGCTCCTGCACTCGCTCTCGGCAGGCTACCGATTCGACCTGCGCCGCCGAACCCTGCTCGCGCCGCTCCGCGCGGTGAGCGCGACCGAGCGCGAGCTCAAGAGCGTCGAGTCCGCCGGCGAGCGCACACGCCGGCTCATCCGCCGGATCGCATCGGAGGGCGCCGACGACACCGCGCCGGAGCGTTCGCGGCGCCGGGCGCTGCGCGCTCGTCGCGCCGAGGAGGCGAGCGAGTGAGCAGCACGGCTGGCGCGAAGCGCACGAAGAAGGGCAGCAACGGAACGGCTGGCAGGCCGGAGCCGACGCTGCGCATCATCGAGACACGCGTCTATCGGGGCCCGAGCTACTGGAGCTACGACCCCGCGATCAAGCTGATCGTCGACCTCGGCGTCCTCGAGGAGTTCCCGTCGGACAAGATCCCCGGATTCGTGGAAGCGCTGCTCGAGATCCTTCCCGGCGTGGGGCTGCACAGCTGCTCGACCGGCAAGGCGGGCGGATTCGAGAGGCGGCTGCGCGAGGGCACGTGGCTCGGTCACGTCGCCGAGCACGTCGCGCTGCAGCTGCAGCGCGAGGCCGGCACCGAGGTGGGCCGAGGCAAGACGCGCGGCACCGGGGAGCCGGGTCGTTACCACGTCGTCTACGCCTACGCCGAGGAGAGCGTCGGCCTGGCCGCCGGCCGCCTGGCGGTCCGCCTGGTCAATCACCTCGTCGAGCCCGATCCTGCCTTCGACTTCGTCGCCGAGCTCGAGTCGCTGATCCTGCTCGCCGAGAAGGCCGCGTTCGGCCCTTCGACCCAGGCGATCCTCGACGAGGCGACGATGCGCGACATCCCCTACATCCGGCTCAACGAGCAGTCGCTCGTGCAGCTCGGCCACGGCGTCCACCAGCAGCGCATCCGCGCGACGATGACCTCGCTCACCTCGTCGCTCGGCGTGGATATCGCCGGCGACAAGAAGCTGACGAACCGGCTGCTGGCCGCGACCGGCGTGCCGGTCCCCCGCTCCGAGATCGTGCGCAACGAGGAGGCCGCGGTTCGGGCCGCCGCGGTCATCGGCTACCCGGTGGCCATGAAGCCGGTCGACGGCAACCACGGCCGCGGGGTGATGCTCAACCTCGGCGACGAGGCCGCGGTCCGCGCCGGGTACGTCGTCGCCCGGTCACAGTCCCGCCAAGGGCCCGTGGTGGTCGAGACGTACCTGACTGGCAACGACTACCGCTGCCTGGTGATCGGGGGCATCCTGCGCGCCGTCGCGCAGCGCGTGCCGGCGCACGTCGACGGCGACGGCACGCGCACGCTGCGCGAGCTGGTGGACGTGACCAACGCGGATCCCCGGCGCGGCATCGGTCACGAGAAGGTGCTGACCCGCATCAAGGTCGACGACGAGTCGGTCGCCTATGCGCGCGAGCAGGGATTCGAGATGGACGACGTCCCGCCACGCCGCACCCGCGTCTACCTGAAGCGCACCGGCAACATGAGCACCGGCGGCATCAGCATCGACCGCACCGAGGAGATCCACCCCGACAACGCCGAGATCGTCGAGCTCGCGGCGCGCGTGGTGGGGCTGGACATCGCCGGGATCGACCTGGTCTGCCCCGACGCGTCGCTGCCGATCCGCGAGACGGGAGGCGGGATCGTCGAGGTCAACGCCGCGCCGGGCTTCCGGATGCACACCCATCCAACCGAGGGCGAGCCGCAGTACGTTGCCAAGCCGGTGATCGACCTGCTCTTCCCGCCGGGCAGCGCCTCGCGGATTCCCATCGTGGCGGTGACCGGCACGAACGGCAAGACGACGACCGCGCGGATGATCGCGCACATCATGAAGGGCCTCGGCCGCAAGGTCGGCATGACCTCGACCGATGGGATCTTCGTCGACGGCCGCGCAGTGCGTCGCGGCGACATGAGCGGACCCCGCTCGGCGTCGACGGTGCTGCAGAACCCCGGCGTCGACTTCGCCGTCTTCGAGGTCGCCCGCGGCGGGATTCTGCGCGAGGGGCTCGGCTACGACCGCAACGACGTGGGCGTCGTGCTCAACGTCACCGGCGACCACCTGGGGCTGGGCGGCATCAACTCGCTGCGCCAGCTCGCCGCAGTAAAGCAGGTCGTCGTCGAGGCGGTGCCGCGCGACGGCGTGGCGGTGCTCAACGCCGACGACGAGCTGGTGGCCGCGATGGCGCGCCACAGCTCCGGATCGGTCATCTACTTCTCGCTCGATCCGCAGAACGAGCTGATTCGCCGCCAGACGTCACGCGGCCGGCGGGCGGTGACGCTGGAGCGCGGCACGAACGGCGAGATGATCGTGCTGCGACAGGGCCGCAAGTCGATGCCGCTGGTGTGGACCCATCTGTTGCCATCGACCTTCGAGGGCCGCGCCCGAATGAACGTGCAGAACGCGCTCGCCGCGACCGCCGCGGCGTGGGCCGCCGGCGCGCACCTCCACGACATCCGGCAGGGCCTGCGGACGTTCACCACCTCGTACTACATGGCACCTGGCCGGCTCAACCTGTTCGATCTCGACGGCTACCGGGTCATCGTCGACTACGCCCACAACCCGCCGGCGGTGGCAGCGCTCGGCGAGTTCGTCGCGGCGCTCACCGAGCCGACGCCCGGCGGCCGACTGCCGCTGGTCGTGGGACGGCGCATCGCAGTCATCGCCACCGCCGGCGATCGCCGCGATCAGGACATCCGCGAGATCGGCGCGGTGGCTGCCCGCTACTTCGACGACATCGTCATCAGGGAAGACGTGAATCCGCGGGGACGCCAGCGCGGCGAGACGGCGGCGCTCATCGAGGAGGGGATCCGCGCGTCGATCGCCGCCGGCGCGCGGTGCGAGACAGTCGTCACCGACCTCGACGAGATCGACGCGTCCCGGCGGGCGCTCGACATGGGCACGCCTGGCGACGTCGTGGTGCTGTGCGTGGACCAGGCGAACGCCGTCTGGAAGGAGCTGCAGCGGCGCCAGCACGGTGCATCGAGCGCCAGCGCGGCCTCGTTCGACGGCGAGTTCGACCGGGCGCTCGACGCGTCGCTGGCCGACAAGGCTGCGATCGGCGACCTCGCGTCGCCGTCCCACTAGCTTCCGGGCTGCACCGCCTCGAACCCTTCTCGCTCCAGCCAGCCGAAGACGTCAGAGCGCTCGGCGTGGACCATGACCGCCACCACATCGTCGTCCGCGGCGCGGCCAACGAGCTCGGCGAGCGCGCCCACCTCGGATGGGCACGCCTCGACCTCCCCGGCGAACCCGCCGGCGCGGACTCCCGCCCGCAGCAGCTCATTCATCTCCCCCAGGTCCCGTCCGCGGAGGTAGTGCGGTTTTTCGGCGATGACGATCTCGTCCGCACCGCCACCCGCGATCTCCCCGAGCGAGCGCAGGACGGCATCGCTCCGGTCGCCGGCCGTGCCGAGCGCGAGGAGCACGCGACCGGCTGACCCGGCGATTCCTCGTGCGACGTCGAGCAGGCCGCGCAGGCCCGCCTCGTTGTGCGCGAAATCGACCAGGACGCGCACGCCGCGGCGCGCGAACAGGTTGAGACGGCCGGGGTTGCGGGCGGCATCGGCGCCAAAGCTGCGCAGGCCCTCGGCGATCGCGGCTGCCTCGTACCCGAGGCCGTCGCACGCGGCCGTCGCCGCGAGCGCATTGGCCACGTTGTGGCGCGACAGGCCACCGAGGGTGAGCGGCAGCCCATCCGCGCGCGCCACGCGGACCGGCGGAGCATCGGCGCGCCGGATCACGAGCCAGCCGCGATCGAGGACCGCCGCCCGACCCCCCGCCTCGAGCGCCGCGTCGACGGCGGGCGCTGCGGGGTCGAGGCTGAACGCGTACCAGTGCGCCGTCGTCTCGCGACGCATGGCCCACACCAGCGGGTCTTCGCCGTTGAGCACCGCCCAGCCGGTCTTGCGCGTGATGCGGACCACGGTGGCCTTCACCTCGGCCAGCTCGTCGAGTGTGTCGATCCCCTGCAGCCCGAGATGGTCGGCGCTGATGTTCGTCACCACGCCGACGTCGTTGGCGGCGTAGCCGATGCCGCGCAGCAGGATCCCGCCGCGTGCCGTCTCGAGCACCGCCAGCTCGAGCCCCGGCTCGGACAGCACGTGTCCCGCGCCGCCGAAGCCGGTCCAGTCCCCCGCCTCCACCTGCCTGCCGTTCAGCTCGATCCCGTCGGAGTTCGTCATGCCGACCGACAGACCGATGCTTCGCGCGATGTGGGCAATCAACCGGGTGGTGGTGCTCTTCCCGTTCGTGCCGGTCACCGCCACGATCGGGATGCGAGTGGACGGCAGTCGCGGCAGCGGACCGAGCGCCGTGGCCCGCAGCGCGGCGAGCTCGCGCTGCTCGTCGCCCCGACCGAGCGCCAGGCGCACCGCCGCGGCGCCGATCGCCTGCGAGATCGTCCGCCGCCGCCACGGGAAGGCGACCAGGGCGCGCAGGTCGTCGGTGGAGCGGCGCGAGGTGATGGCCGGTGCCGCCAGCCCGAGCGCGACGTGCAGGCGGCGCACCGCCAGGCCAGCCGAGGCGGCCGCTTCGGCCGCGTCCCCGGGGCGCGCCGCACGGAACTCGAGCTTGATTGCCGGCCGGGTAAAGAAGCGGTTCGGCCCGTCCAGCACGCGCAGCTCCAGGAGATCGACGCCGTTCCCGGAACCGTGCGGCTCGTGCGGCATGGCGGTGAGTATACTTTCGGCCCCGTGAGCTCCCCGCCGGCCGTCACCACGCTCGCCGACGCCGTCCGCGCGTCACACGATCGCTATCTCGCCGAGCTCGAGCGCCTGGTCAACATCGACTGCGGCTCGTACACCCGCGAAGGCGTCAACCGCGTCGCCGACTTCTGCGCCGATGCCTTCGCGGCGCTCGGCGCATCGGTCGAGCGCGTCGAGCACGAGCGGCTCGGTGACCTCGTGATCGGACGCCTGGAGGGAGACGGCCCGCGGCTGCTGCTCATCGGTCACATGGACACCGTCTTCGAGGCCGGTACCGTGGCCGAGCGACCGTTCCGCGTCGAGGGCGATCGAGCGTTCGGTCCCGGCGTGACCGACATGAAGGCCGGGCTGCTGGCCGGATTCCACGCCATCCGCGCGCTGCAGTCCGCCGGCGCGCGCCCATCGGTCACCTACGTCTGCAATCCCGACGAGGAGATCGGTTCGCCGTTCAGCTCGCCGCACATCCGCGCGCTCGTTCCGCAGCACGACGCCGCGTTCGTGCTGGAATGCGCGCGCGCCAACGGCGACATCGTCAGCGCGCGCAAGGGCGTCGCCGACGTTCACATCTCGATCGGCGGACGGGCGGCGCATGCCGGCGTCGAGCCGCAGAAGGGTCGCAGCGCGATTCTCGAGGCGGCGCACAAGGTGCTGGCGCTCCACGCGCTCAACGGACGCTGGCCGAGCGTGACGGTCAACGCCGGCGTGATCGAGGGTGGCACGCGGCCGAACGTCGTCGCCGAGCGCTGCCTGGTCAAGGTCGACGTGCGCGGCGCGACCGCCGCCGAGTTCGAGGCCGCCGGTGAGGCGCTGCGGGAGATCGCCGCCTCGGCGACCGTGGCGGGCACGACTGCCGAGGTCCGTCGCGTGTCGGGCCATGCGCCGATGGAGAAGTCCGAGGCGACCGCCCGCCTCGTGTCGCTCGCCCAGGCGGTCGCCGCCGCGCTGGGCTTCGCGCTCGGGGATGCCGCCACCGGCGGCGCCAGCGACGCGAACACGACCTCGGGCATGGGCCTGCCGACGCTCGACGGACTCGGCCCGATCGGCGGCGACGACCACTCGGTCGACGAGTGGCTCGAGCTGTCCAGCGTCGTGCCGCGGGTGACGCTGCTGGCCGCGCTGATGGCCCGAGCGGACGAGGCGCTCTAGCCCGACGGAGCGCGCCTGTACAATCTGAAGCTCCGTGAATGACGAGTTCGGCCACCACACGCGGGTCGACGTGCGATTCCGCGACGTCGACGCGTTCGGCCATGTCAACAACGCGGTCTTTCTGTCGTACCTCGAGCAGGGCCGCATCCGCTACCTCGCCGAGCGCCTCGGCCGGCCGATCTCGCTGACCGCCGTCGCGGAGCTGCCACTGATCCTCGGCCGGCTCGAGATCGACTATCGCGCGCCGATCTTCTTCAACGAGACGGTCGACATCGGCACGCGGGTCGCCTGGATCGGTCGATCGAGCTTCGGCATGTCGCACCGCATGACCGCCGGCACGGACGCGCACCTCGTCGCAGAGGCATCGACCGTCCTGGTCTGCTATGACTACGCCACGGCCCGGTCGGTGCCGGTGCCCGATGATTGGCGCGCCGCATTCGAGGCTGCCGAGGGCCGTTCGCTCGACCGCGCTACACAGGGAGTCGCATGACCGATCCGCAACGTTTCGACCTGCTCATCCTCGGAGGAGGCATGAGCTACGTGGGTGCCATCCGGGCGGCGCAGCTCGGCCTGAAGGTCGCCATCGTCGAGCGCGACCGGCTCGGCGGCACGTGCCTGAACCGTGGCTGCATCCCGTCCAAGGCGCTGCTCGAGACCGCGGACCTGCTGCATCGGGTCACCACGCAGGGCGGCGAGTTCGGGTTGACCGCCGGTGAGCAGGTCGGGCTCGACTACCCGGTGCTCGGCAAGCGACGCGACGCCGTCGTCGAGAAGCACGTCAAGGGCGTCGAGTTCCTGATGAAGAAGAACGGCATCACCGTGCTGCGCGGCAGCGGCACGCTGACCTCGCCGACCAGCGTCCGCGTGAGCGGCGGCGAGTCCGGCGACCTGGACGTCAGCGCGACGGACCTCATCCTCGCAACCGGCTCCGCGCCGCGCTCGCTGCCCGGCCTCGACATCGACGGCGAACGGATCATCACCTCCGACGAGGCGCTGAAGCGCGACGACGTGCCCGGACGGGTGACGATCGTCGGCAGTGGCGCAATCGGCGTCGAGTGGGCGAGCATGTACCGCGACTTCGGCGCCGAGGTGACGCTGGTCGAGTTCCTCGATCGCGTCGTGCCGCTCGAGGAGCCCGACGTCAGCAAGGAGCTCGGACGCGTCTTCAAGCGTCGCGGGATCAACATCCACACCGCGTCGACGATCGACACCGACACGATCGAGCGCAGCGACGGCGGCCTGAAGTTCGTGATCAAGGCGAACGAGGGCGACAAGCGCACGGAGGTCGAGAGCGAGGTCATCCTCGTGGCGGTCGGACGCCGGCCGCTGACCGACGGCATCGGCCTGGAAACCGTCCCCGGCGTCGAGCTGGAGCGCGGCTACGTGAAGGTCGACGAGTACATGCGCACCGGCGTCGAGCACCTGTACGCCATCGGCGACATCGTTCCCGGCTTCCAGCTGGCGCACGTGGCCAGCCACGAGGCGATGGTCGCGGCGGAAGTGATCGCCGGGCAGCATCCGGAGCCGGTGCAGATGGACCTCATGCCGCGCGTCACCTTCTGCCGGCCGCAGATCGCCAGCGTGGGGATCGGCGAGGCGCAGGCCAGGGAGCAGGGCCGCGAGATCAAGGTCGGCTCGTTCCCGTTCCGGGCGCTGGGCAAGGCAACGATCGTCGGCGAGGTCGACGGCTTCGCCAAGATGATCGCCGATGCGCAGACCGGCGAGCTGCTCGGGACGCATATCATCGGTGCACATGCCGGCGACCTGCTGGCCGAGCCGACGTTCGCGCGGCTGGTGCAGGGCACGGCGGAAGAGATCGCGATGTCGGTGCACGCGCACCCGACCCTGACCGAGGTCCTGGCCGAGGCCGCCATGGCGGTCGACGGCGCAGCCATCCACGTCTGAGATCACGTCTGAGAGGAGAAGCGAGTTGGCCAACTCGAAGACGGCAACCAAGCCGCGACACGCCGAGCTGGGGCTCAGCGACGACGACGTCCTGGCGATGTACCGCGAGATGCTGCTGGCTCGTGCCGTCGACGAGCGGATGTGGCTCATGCAGCGCGCCGGCAAGATCGCCTTCATCATCTCCGGACAGGGCCACGAGGGCGCGCAGGTCGGCGTCACCTGGCCGATGCGCAAGGGCACCGACTGGATGGCGCCGTACTACCGCTCCATCGCTGCGACGCTGACCTTCGGCATGAGCGCCGAGGACATCATCACCGCCCACGTGGCCACGGGCGACGACGTCAGCTCCGGCGGCCGACAGATGCCGGGCCACTACGGTGGCGCCCCGTACAACATCGTCAGCGTCAGCTCGCCGGTTGGGACCCAGGTGCTCCACGCCGTGGGCCTGGCGATGGGCGCCTGGGTGAAGGGCGAGGACAGCGTGGCGATCACCTACTTCGGCGAGGGCACCGCCAACCAGGGCGAGATCCACGAGGCGATGAATGTCGCCGGCGTGCACAAGCTGCCGGTGATCTTCGTCTGCGAGAACAACGGCTACGCGATCAGCGTGCCGCTGGCGCAGCAGGTCGGCGGTGGCAGCGTCGCCGCCCGCGGCGCGGGCTACGGCATGCCGGGGGTCACCGTCGACGGCGGCGACGTGCTCGCCTGCTACGCCGCGGGGCGCGAGGCGCACGAGCGCGCGCGGCGCGGCGACGGGCCGACGCTCATCGAGGCGCACGTGGTGCGCATGACCTCGCACTCCTCCGACGACGACCAGCGCCGCTACCGCGACCCGGAGGAGGTCGCCGCGCTCAAGGAGCAGGATCCGATCCTCGTGTTCGGTCGCCAGCTGCGCGAGGCGGGCGCGCTCACCGATGAGATCGACGAACGGCTGCGCGCCGAGGTGAAGGACGAGGTCAACCAGGCGTCGAAGCGAGCCGAGGCGCGCCCTGCGCCCGACCCGGCGACCGCCGAGCGCTTCGTCTATGCCGACACCGATCGGGTGCCCGACGTCGTCGGGCCGGAGGTGCATTGACCATGGCCGAGCTGAACATCCTCGAGGCGATTCGCCTCGGCATGGACGAGGAGCTGGAGCGCGACGAAAACGTGATGGTCCTCGGCGAGGACGTCGGCAAGAAGGGCGGCGTCTTCGGCGCCACCGACGGCCTGTGGGCGAAGTACGGTGGCAAGCGCGTGCTCGACACGCCGCTCACCGAGGGGATGATCGCCGGCGCCGCGGCCGGGGCGGCGCTCTACGGGCTGCGCCCGATCGCCGAGATGCAGTTCGCCGACTTCGTTTATCCCGCGTTCAACCAGATCGTGTCCGAGATCAGCCGGATGCGCTATCGGTCGAACGGCACGTTCGGGCTGCCGATGGTGATCCGCATGCCGTACGGCGGTGGCGTCCACGGCGCGCTCTACCACTCCCAGTCGAACGAGGGCTACTTCACCGCCACGGTCGGGCTGAAGGTGGTCGCGCCCGGCACCCCGGCCGATGCCAAGGGCCTGCTCAAGGCATCGGTGCGTGATCCCGACCCGGTGATGTTCTTCGAGCACAAGAAGACGTACCGCCTGTTCAAGGCGGAGGTGCCCGAGGGCGACACGATCGTGCCGATCGGCAAGGCCGATGTCGCGCGCCAGGGCAAGGACCTCTCGATCTTTTGCTACGGCTACATGCGCACCTGCGCGCTCGAGGCCGCCGAGACGCTGGCGCGCGAGGACGGCGTCGAGGCCGAGATCGTCGACCTGCGCACGCTGCGTCCGATCGACCGCGACACGATCCTCGCCTCGGTCAGGAAGACCGGCAAGGCGCTGGTCGTCCACGAGGCGAACCGCTTCGGCGGCTTCGGCGGCGAGATCGCCGCCATGATCGCCGAGGAGGCCTTCGAGTCGCTCGACGGCCCCGTGACCCGGCTCGCCGGACCGGACGTGCCGGGCGTGCCGTACCACCACGCCCTCGAGGAGTGGTTCATGCTGTCCCCTGCCAAGATCGTCGACGCCGCGCGCACGCTCGCCGCGTACTAGGACCGAAGGAGCCGATTCACCGATGCCAACCACGATCAAGATGCCCCAGCTGGGCGAGTCCGTCACCGAGGGCACCATCGAGCGCTGGCTGGTCAAGGAGGGCGACACCGTCGAGCAGTACGATCCGCTCTTCGAGGTCGTCACCGATAAGGTGAACGCCGAGGTCCCGGCCGAGGTCGCGGGCAAGATCACCAAGATCATCGTCGGCGACGGCGAGACGGTCGCCGTGGGCACCGCGCTCGCCGAGATCGAGACCGATGGCGCCGCGGCCGAGGCGCCG
This sequence comes from Candidatus Limnocylindria bacterium, assembly GCA_035708065.1. Lineage (GTDB taxonomy): Bacteria > Chloroflexota > Limnocylindria > QHBO01 > QHBO01 > JAICUY01. The sequence goes on from DASSTC010000017.1 coordinate 28,501, forward strand.
ACTGCGGCGGAAGAAGCGCCGGCGACCGCCCAGGCGCCGGCGGCCGGCGGGGAGCCGGCGCCGGCGCAGCCCGAGATGCCGCAGGCCGCGGGCGCGCAGCCGACACCGGAGGCATCGACCGCCGCGAGCGGGGACGCGAAGGGCGTGGCCGCAGCCGAGGCTGCGGCTCCCCCGCCGAGCCAGCCGCAGAACGGGCATCCGGCGCCGGCGACCGACAGCTCGGTGCGCATGACCCCGGCGGTGCGCCGCCTGGTGCGCGAGCACGGCATCGACGTGAGCCGGCTGCAGGGCAGCGGCGCGGGCGGGCGCGTGACCCGCGACGACGTGCTCAGCTTCATCAACCAGGGTGGCCAGGCGGCCGCTCAACCGGCAACCGTTGAATCGGCGGCTGCGCCCCAGGCGCCGGCCCAGCCGGCTGCTCCCCAGCCGGCGGCTCCACCGCCACCCGCGCCGGCCGCTGCGCCGCCGGCCCCGCCTGCGCCGGCCTACCAGCCCGCACCGATCCCGGCACCCTCCGGCAGCGACACCGAGGTGCCGCTGACCCAGATGCGCAAGGGCATCGCCCGCAAGATGACGCAGGTTAAGCAGACGGTGCCGCACGCCTACACGGTCGTCGAGGTCGACATGACCAACGTCGTCCGCTGGCGCGAGGCGAACACCGCTGCCTACAAGGCCCGCGAGGGCATCGGCATCAGCTACGTGGCCGTCGTCATCAAGGCCGTCACCGAGACGCTGCGCCACCATCCGATGCTCAACAGCCAGTTCGCCGAGGACAAGGTGATCCTCAAGCAGGCGATGAACATCGGCATCGCGGTGGCCGTCGACAACGGGCTGATCGTGCCGGTCATCCGCAGCGCCGACCAGCTGTCGATCAGCGGCGTCAACCACCAGGTCCAGGATCTCGCCGCACGGGCGCGCAGCAACAAGCTGAAGCTCGACGAGATCCAGGGCGGGACGTTCACGGTGAACAACACCGGCTGGTTCGGATCGGTCAGCTCGATGCCGATCATCAACGCGCCGGAGGTCGCCATCCTGTCCATGGAGGCGATCGTCAAGCGGCCGGCCGTGATCGAGGCGGACGGCCAGGACGTGATCGCCATCCGCCACATCATGAACATGACCTGCAGCTTCGACCACCGCGTCCTCGACGGCGCGCAGGTCGGCTCGTTCATGGCCGATGTCCGTCGCCAGCTGGAGTCCTGGGACCCGAACACCTCGCTCGGCTAGGGGCTGGCCCGCGGGGTGGGCCCTTCGTCGCCGCGCAGGCGTCGGGCGGCCGGCAGCCAGGCGATCCCGGCGAGGACCTGCAGCCCGACCCACAACAGCACGAGGAGGCCAGGCCCACCGAGGACGGCCGCGGGCACGAACCAGAGCCGCGCGACGTCGAGATTGCCAGCGATCGATACCTCGAGCCTGCCGGCACCTCCGCCGGCCTCGGTCTCCACGCCGAGACCTCCGGGACCGATGCTCACCGCCGGACCTGACGGTTCCCCTTCACCGGATGCCGGGGGTGCGCCTCTGCCACCGGGGACCGCTTCGATGCCGGTCGACGGCGCAGCTGATGGGTCGGCACGCTCCGACGGTGCCGGCGAGGAGGGTGACACACTCGGCCGGGGCGTCCCGATGCCAGCCGACGCCGAGGGTCGCGGCGTGAGCGGCGGCAGCGTCGGAGTGGGCACCGGCGGGATCAACGGCGGCAAGGTCGGGACTGCCGTGATCGTTGGGAGTGGAAGCACCGTCGGGGTCGGCGCTGGCGCCGACGTTGACGTCGGGCGAGGCGTCGGTTGTGTCGTGGCCACGGGTGACGGCGAAACGGCGGAGCCAGTGACAACGATCGGGTCGAGCGCCAAACCGAGGAGCGACGATCCGCTGCAATCCTGCGCGCGGTACGCGTTCGCGCTCCACGTGTAGATCCCTCCAACGAGAGGTTCCGCGCGAATCGTGAACGTCACGGTCTGCAGGAATTCCAGGCGTCCACCGCCATCCTCGCTCCGAGCGGTCACGATGCTTCCTGAAGATCCGATGAGCCATGTCCGGCCAGCGGGGGCCGAAGTGACCGCTGTGGACTTGATCACAAACGTTGATCCGACGTCCACCCGAACACAGCCGAGCTCACTCAACAGGTTTTCGTTTGTCGCGGTCAGCGCGAACGTCGTCGAGACGCCAGTTGAAGCGGCGAGCGGCGAGACGCTGAGCGTCCAGATCACCGCGGCGTTGACCGGCGCCCACGCTGCAAGCAGGAGCGTCGCCCCCCCTGCTGCGAACGCCGCACGCATTGCTCGCACCGGTCAGGCCACCTTGGTGCTCGGGTGCCAGATCTGGCTCGACGGCTCGCCGGGCATCGGCGCATCCGGCGCGGTTTCAATCCCGGCGACGAACGCCTTGACCAGCTCTTCCTGGAGCTGGGTCCCGGCCGCGTCGCCCAGACGCTTCAGCGCCTCCTCGATGGGCAGCGCCTTGCGATACGGGCGTGTGGTGGTCATCGCGCTGAAGGCGTCAGCCACGGCCATGATGCGGCCGATCAGCGGAATGGCCTCGCCCGAGAGTCCCTCGAGGTACCCGCGTCCGTCCCAGCGCTCGTGGTGGTGCCGGATCCCGGCCCGCACGAGCTCCAGGTTCGGCATGTCGCGGACGATCGAATCGCCGAGCGCGACGTGCTGCCTGAACACGTCGAACTCATCGGCGGTGAGCTTGCCGGGCTTGCGAAGCAGCGTGTCGGGGATGCCGATCTTGCCCACATCGTGCAGCAGGCCCGAGGTGCGGATCGTGGCCAGCGTCTCCTCGTCGAGCCCCAGCCGCTGCGCGAGGAAGACGGCGTAGCGAGCCACGTCCTCGGAGTGTCGCTTGGTGTATCGGTCCTTGGTGTCGACCGCGATGACGAGGCCCTGCAGCACATCGAAGCTGCTCGACGCGGTGCGCTGCTCCGCGCGCTGCGCGACGCGGACGCCGTCGCCGCCACTGGCCTTGGCCTCCTGAAGCGCGACGGTGGCGGCCGACAACAGCTCGCTGACCGATGCCGCGTGCGCCGGGAATCCGGCGATCCCGATGCTCACGCTGACCGGCAGGTTCTCCGACTCGCCGAACCGCACGGCGATCTCGGCCAGTCGGCCGCGCAGCGCTGCCAGTCCGGCCTCGGCATCGGCCACGCTGGCCGGCGACCAGATCAGCAGGAACTCGTCGGGGCCGTAGCGAGCGACCTGCGCGATCGGCGCATCGGTCAGGACCGCGGCCACCCGTTGCAGGACATCGTCGCCGGCCGGATGCCCGTGCGTGTCGTTCAGCAGCCGGAAGTTGTCGACGTCGAGCAGCGCGACCGCCAGCTCACCATCGCGAGCCCGCGCCTCCTCGACCGCCACGGCGAGGTTGGCCACGATCGCGCCGTGGTTCAGCATCCCGGTGAGCGCGTCGCGCCGCGTCGCCTCGACCAGCTGACGCTGCTGCCGGCCGATGCGAACGTGCGCCGCCCGGAAGATGAGGAACAGCAGCGCCGCGAGAACCGTCGCGGCGCCGAGCACCACGACGACCACGTCTCGCTGCGCGTGGGCGACGCGCAACAGCAGAGGAGCGGCGTCGCGCCAGACCGTCATCACCGCGCGGACCGCGCCGCCGTCGTCGACGATGGGCAGGTATTCACGGACCACCGACTCGGCGTCGAGCGGCGGTCCGGCGACGTCGACGTCGACGTCGCTCGAAAGCTGAGCGTCGGGCTTGCCGAGGCGCACCACCCGTTGCATCTCGGCCGAGAGCGACGACTGCGCACCAAGCGCCGCGGCATCGCTGGCGAACTGCACCACGCCCGCCGGCGAGCGGATCTCGACTCGCAGGATGCCGTCCTGGGTCTGCAGCGCCGCGAGCTTCGTGCCCAGCTCGGCGGTCCGCGCCGCACCCGGGCCTCCCGCTCGGAGGTCCTCGCTGCGCAGGTTGGCATTGACGAACAGCTCGGCGAGCGATGCGTCGCGCTCCACGCTGGCGTTGACCGTCGCTTCGGTGAGGTTCGCCGACGTGATGGCGACGAGGGCGCTGGCGGTGATGCCGACGAGGACGAGGAACACGCCGAAGACGAGCACCAGGAGCATCGGCCGCCTGGTGCTCGCCGTCGTGCGTTCCCCCCGGCCTGGTCGTCGCATGTGGGCGCCGAGCGTAGGCCGAGCGGCGCCGCTCGGCGATAGGACAAACGATTGGGCGCGCCGCGGGCGTCGCGCCGGTTCGTCGCAAATCGACGAGCGTGGAGTCTGGTGCAGTACCGGGACATGACCTTCGCCGAGCGGCCACGCCGAAGGCGCGTGGACGCCCCGTACCGGCCGCCTGGGCTAGACTTTGCGCATGTCCTCGACCGACTTCTCCGCTCTCGGTGAGCTGAGCGTCGTCTCGAACCCGATCACTCCACACGCCGGTCCATCGGATGTGATGTATCCGGGAGGCCCCCAGACCGATGGCGGCCTGCTGGCTCCTGGCGACCCGATACCCGAGAACGCCGGACCCGGCGGTCGCCGTCCGGAGTGGCTGAAGGTGCGGGTCGGCGCGGGAGCGACCTACACCGGCGTCAAGCACCTGATGCGTGCCGAGTCGCTCAACACCGTCTGCGAAGAGGCCCGCTGCCCGAACATCGGGGAGTGCTGGACGCTCGGGACCGCGACGTTCATGGTCCTCGGCAGCGTCTGCACGCGGAACTGCGGCTTCTGTGCCATCGCCACCGGCCGTCCGCCGACGACCGACTGGGACGAGCCGCGGCGCGTGGCCGAGGCGACGGCGCAGATGGGCCTGAAGCACGTGGTGATCACCATGGTCGCCCGCGACGACCTGCCGGACGGTGGTGCACGCATCATCGCCGAGACCATCCGCCGGATCCGCCTGGAGAACCCGGCCACCAGCATCGAGGTGCTGATCAGCGACCTGAACGGCCGCGAGGCCGACATCCGCACGGTGGTCGAGGCCCAGCCGGACATCCTGAACCACAACGTCGAGACGGTGCCGCGCCTGCAGCGGCCGGTCCGCCGCCGCGCGCGCTGGGATCGCAGCGTCGGCGTGCTGACCACCGGGCGGCAGATCGCGAACGAGATCGGCTTCGAGGCGATGGTCACCAAGACCGGGATCATGCTCGGGCTTGGTGAAAGCTGGGACGAGATCGTCGAGGCCATGGGCCTGCTGCACGAAGCCGATATCGATGTGCTGACCATCGGCCAGTACCTGCGACCGTCGCGCCAGCACCTGCCGCTGATGAAGTACTACACCCCCGCCGAGTTCATGGCGCTCCGTCGCATCGGCCTGGAGATGGGGTTCGCGCACGTGCAGTCCGGGCCGCTGGTGCGCTCGAGCTACCACGCCGCCGAACAGGTGCCCGGCGCGACCGCTGCCGCCGGCTGAAGGCAGCGCCATGTCGGTCATGCGCGACATCACCGTCCCGCCGGCGCAGCCGGAGGTTCGACGTCTCCGTCGCCCCGCCGCGGGAGTCGCCGACACGCCGGCGAGCGATGCGCATCCGCTCCTCGCCGCGCACGGCGGGATGCTGACCGTCGAGCACCTCGGTACCGTCCCCTACCAGCCAACCTGGGAGCTGCAGGACGAGCTCGCCGAGCAGCGCCGCAGCCGGCGCATCGGTGACCGGCTGCTGCTGCTCGAACACTTCCCGGTGTACACCATCGGCCGCGGTGGTGACGAGGCGAACCTGCTCGCCACGCCGGAGCGTCTGCGCCAGCTGGGCGCGGAGTTCGTCCGCATCGATCGTGGTGGCGACATCACCTTCCACGGCCCGGGTCAGCTCGTCGCCTATCCGATCGTCGAGCTGAAGGACCCACTCGACCTGCGCCGCTACGTCCGCTCCCTGGAGCAGGCGGTGATCGACGCGTCCGCCGGGTTCGGCGTCGAAGCCGGTCGCGTCGACGGCCTCCCCGGCGTCTGGGTCGACGGGACCCGGAAGCTGGCGGCGATCGGCGTGCGCGTCAAGCGCGGCGTCACGACCCACGGCCTGGCACTGAACGTCAACACCAACCTGCGCTGGTTCGACGAGATGATCCCGTGTGGCCTCCGCGACAAGGGCGTGACCTCCCTGGCGGCCGAGCTCGGGCACGAGGTTGCCATGGAAGAGGTCGAGTCGGCACTCGCCGAGGCATTGGCCGACAACCTCGGCCTGCGCCTCGCGGAGGGACGACCGGGAATCATCGGTCCGGCGGGCGCGAGCGAGCAGTGAGCGAACCGATCGTCGCGCGAAGCGGGAGCGCCGCGGATCCGGCGCACGGCGTTCGCCTGGAGCTCGGCGTCTTCGGCCCATGGGAGACGAACGCCTACCTCGTCTGGGACGGCCGCTCGACCGACGCGCTGGTCGTCGACCCGGGCATGGGCGCCGCAATGCCGATCGCCACCCGGCTGCGCGACGAGGGGCTGCGGCTGCACGTCATCGCCGACTCGCACGGTCACATCGACCACATCTTCGACAATGCGCCGCTGAAGCGCGCCTCGGGCGGTGAGCTGGCAATCCATCCCGACGACGAGTATCGGCTGACGCTCGACAACAACTACGGCTTCGAGGTCGAGCCGTCGGTCGCCGAGCGGCACCTCCGCGAAGGCGAGCAGCTGCGCGTCGGCGATCTCGTCTTCGACGTGCTGCACACGCCCGGCCATACCGAGGGGTCGGTCTGCCTCTACGAGGAGCGGCTGCAGCTGCTCTTCTCGGGGGACACGCTCTTTCCCGCCGGTTGGGGCCGCACCGACCTGCCCGGCGGCGACGACCTGGCCATGGTCACGTCGATCGCCCGCCTGGCGCGCGACCTGCCGGCCGATGTCCGGGTGCTGCCCGGCCATGGCGCCGAGACGACGATCGAGCGGGAGCTGCCCTGGATGCGGCGCGTCGCCGAGACGGGCCACTTGATCCTGCCCGGGCTGTAGCGACCGGACAGAGCGACTGCGAGGAGGAACTGCGGTGGCGAACCTGCGAATCACCTGGCTCGGGCACGGCGGCGTGCTGTATCGGTCGCCCCGCGACAAGTGGCTGTGGATCGACCGCTGGACGGGCGCGCCGACCTACGCCGATGCCTACCGCACTCCCGAGCAGGTCGACGTCGTGGCGCCGACGCATGGCCATTTCGACCACGTCGGCAACGACTGCGACGACGTGGTGGAGCTCGCCCAAGCCGGCGGTCAGGTCGTCACCAGCCACGAGATGAGCGTCTTCCTGCCGTCCCGCGGCGTGGACGCGGTCGGCATGAACAAGGGCGGCACCTTCGAGGCGGCCGGGATCAAACTGACCATGGTGCACGCCGAGCACACCGGCGGCATCACGCTTACCCGCGGCCAGGCGAAAGTGACGCGCGACGTCGGCTGCTGGGGCTGGCTCATCGAGTTCGAGGACGGGACCCGGGTCTACCACACTGGCGACACCGACCTGTTCGGCGACATGGCCCTGGTCAGGGACCGATGGCAGCCGAGCGTCGCGGTCCTGCCGATTGGCGGGCACTACACCATGGGTCCGGCCGATGCCGCACGAGCGCTGCGCCTGATCGGCGCGGCGACGGTGCTACCCGTGCACTGGGGCACCTTCCCGGCACTGGCCGGCACGCCCGATCAGCTCGCCTCCCAGACCGATGCGAACGTCCTGCGCCTGCAACCGGGCGACACCTGGGAGGCTACGGCACGGCTGTAGCCGGCTCGGATCCGTGACGGCGGTGGTGGCCTCCGGTCATCTACGCCTACGCTGAGCGCTCGCAGCCGAGCAACCCCGAGACCGGCAGAGCGGCTTTGGACCGATGAGAAGCGACGCTTGCATCGGTCTAGAATGACGAGCCCCATGAGCAGCAGCCCGTCCCTTGTCCATGCCCGCGACCTGACGAAGCGCTTCGGTGGCTTCACCGCCGTCGATGCGATCAGCTTCGACGTGCAGCCGGCCGAGTCGTTCGGCTTCCTGGGTCCGAACGGGGCCGGCAAGACGAGCACGATGCGGATGATCGCCTGCGCGTCGCCGGTCACCGACGGCGAGCTGCGCGTGATCGGCATGAACCCGGGCACGCAGGCGCGCCAGATCAAGGCGCGGCTCGGGATCGTGCCGCAAATCGACAACCTCGACACCGAGCTGACGGTGCGCGAGAACCTGGAGATGTACGCGCGCTACTTCGACATCCCGCGCGACGTCGCCCGCAAGCGGGCCGACGAGCTGCTCGAGTTCGTGCAGCTCGACGAGCGCGCCAAGGACAAGGTCGAGCCGCTGTCCGGTGGCATGAAGCGCCGCCTGACCATCGCGCGGGCACTGATCAACGAGCCGGATCTCGTCATCCTGGACGAGCCGACCACCGGGCTCGACCCACAGGCGCGCCACCTGTTGTGGGATCGCCTCTACCGGCTGAAGCAGCGCGGCGCGACGCTGATCATCACGACCCACTACATGGACGAGGCGGAGCAGCTCTGCGACCGGCTGGTGGTCATGGACAAGGCGCACATCGTGGCCGAGGGTTCGCCCCGCGAGCTCATCGACCAGTACAGCACCCGCGAGGTGCTCGAGCTGCGGATGGCAGACGGCGTGCGCGCTTCGCTGAACGGGCAGCTCGACGGCCTCGCCGAGCGCGTCGAGGACCTTCCCGACCGCGTCCTGCTGTACACCGACGACGGCGAGCGCACGCTCGAGGAGCTGAACCGCCGCCACATCCCGGTGGAGGGCACCTTCGTCCGCCGCTCGTCGCTCGAGGACGTCTTCCTGCGGCTCACCGGCCGCTCGCTCGTCGAATAGCGGGCGGTTGATGACCCTCGCTCCCGCGGGCCACGTTTTCATCCGCAACTGGCTCGTCTACAAGCGGATCTGGCATCGCAGCATCTTCTTCGGCTTCCTGCAGCCGTTCATGTTCCTGTCGGCCATGGGCATCGGGATGGGGACCCTGCTCGCCGGCAACCGGAATGCCTTCGGCGGCCTGAGCTACCTCGAGTTCCTCGGCCCCGGGTTGCTGGCTGCGAGCGCCATGCAGGTCGCGACCTTCGAGTCGACCTACCCGATCATGAACAAGATCATGTGGGGTCGGAACTACGAGGCGATGCTCTCGACCCCGCTCGGCACCCGCCACATCCTGCTCGGAGAGCTCGGCTGGATCGGCTTCCGGCTGGCGACGATCGCCACGGTGTTCATGATCGTGCTGTGGGTGATGGGCGTCGCCGCCTCGCCGCTGGCACTGCTCGCGATCCCGGTCGCGGTGCTCTCCGGCTGGGGCTTCTCGGCAGCGCTCATCGCCTTCACCACGACCCAGCAGAACGACATGGGCTTCAGCTGGATCTTTCGGTTCGTCATCAACCCGATGTTCCTGTTCAGCGGCACGTTCTTCCCGCTGTCGCAGCTGCCCCAGGCGTTGCTGGTCGTCGCCTGGGCGACGCCGCTGTTCCATGCCGTCGAGCTCATTCGCGGCCTGACGCTCGGCCGGCTCGACCCGCTGACGGCGCCGCTGCACCTCGCCTACCTCGTCGCGTTCGCGCTGGTCTGTGTCTGGCTCGCCGATCGGGGCCTCGCGCGCCGGATGGCCAAGTGATCCGATGACCGCCACGCTCGAGCAGACCCCGCAGCGCGGCCCGCTCGCCACCGCGGCACACCGCCTGTGGCGTGCCCGGCGCCTGGTCGAGCGGAACGTCATGGTCTACCGCCACCAGTGGATCGTGATCCTGTCGGGGGTGATGGAGCCGGTCTTCTACCTGTTCGGCATCGGCCTGGGGCTCGGCGGACTGATCCAGGGCGTGCCGCTGCCGGACGGCCGCACGATCAGCTATGCCGCCTACGTCGCGCCCGCCCTGCTGGCCACCGCGGCGATGAACGGCGCCGTGTTCGAGACGATCTTTAACGTCTTCTTCCGGCTGAACTACGCCAAGACGTATGACGGCATCCTGGCCACGCCGATGGGCATCACCGAGATCGCGCTCGGCGAGATGCTGTGGGCGCTCATGCGCTCGACGCTCTACGCGGTGAGCATGCTGCTGATCATGTGGGCCATGGGCCTGATCCTGTCGCCGTGGGCGATCCTGGCCTTCCCGGCGGCGCTGTTCATCTCGGCGGCTTTTGCCGCTGCCGGACTGGCCGGCACCTCGTTCCTGCGCACCGTGCAGGACTTCGACATCCCGATGGGCCTCATCGTCCAGCCGATGTTCCTCTTCAGCGGCACGTTCTTCCCGATCACGGTCTACCCGCTGCCGATCCAGCTCTTCATGCAGCTCACGCCGCTCTACCACTCGATCAGCCTCATCCGCGGGCTGAGCATCGGGACGGTCGGCCTGACCCAGCTGTGGGACTTCGTCTACCTGCTCGGCTTCTTCGCCCTGATGATGTGGATCGCCATGAACCGCATGGAGAGACGGCTCATCAAGTAGGACCGATGCCCCGGCGGCGCCTCAGGCGCGTCCCAGCAGCATCGGCAGCGCGGCACGCACGTACTGCCAACCGGAGACGAGCGTCAGCGCCACGGCGACGACCATCAGCCAGAAGCCTGCACCCAGCAACGCCGGACCGATGCCCAAGGCGTGCATCGGTCCTCCGGTCTGCGCGTCGAACGCGAGCAGCAGGATCGCCATGGCGACCAGCGTGGTCAGCGTCTTGGCCTTGCCCAGCACCCGCGCCGACATCACCACGTCCGACGCTGCGGCGACCTGGCGGACGCCGGCAACCACGAGCTCGCGCACCAGGATCGTTGCCACGATCCACGTCGGCAGCAGCCCGACCTCGACCATCGCCACCAGCACCCCGACGACGAGCACCTTGTCGGCGGTGAGGTCCATGAACACGCCGAGCGGCGACACGATCCCGCGCGCGCGGGCGATGCGCCCGTCGAGCGAATCGGTCACCGCGGCGACGGCGAAGATGACGAAGGCGATGATCCCGGCTCCGGGGAATGGCAGGAGCAGCAACGCGACGACGACCGGGGTCAGCGCGATGCGCAGGATGCCGAGCAGGTTGGGCAGCGAGCTCAGGCTCGCCCCACCGCCGGTCACCCGGCCGCCTCGCGCTGCCCGATGCGACGCTCCGTCCCACGCCGCAAGCGGCCGATGTTATCTGCGTGGGCGAAGACGATCAGCAGCCCGCCCACGATCGCGTAGAGCACCGCCGGCAGCGGCGCCAGGCCCGCGACCGCCAGTCCCGCGATGACGAATGGTGCCACGCAGGCCGCCGTCAGCGAGGCGAGCGAGACGAACCGCCAGCGCCAGATGATGACCGCCACCAGCGGCGCCAGCACGACGAGCGACCACGGGGCCAGGCCGAGCAGCCCACCGGTCGAGGTCGCCACGCCGCGACCGCCGCGGAAGCGGATGAACACCGACCAGATGTGGCCGATCACCGCCGCGGCGCCCGCGAGCGCCGCAACCCAGTCGGTCCAGGCGGGATCGCCGGCCCATATCGCGCGTGCCAGCCACACCGCGGCGAGGCCCTTGGCGACGTCGAGCACGAAGACGAGCACCGCCCCGCCGATGCCGATCGTGCGCAGCGCATTGGTGGTCCCGGTGCGGCCCGAGCCGCTGGCGCGGAGGTCGACCCCGCCGAGCAGACGCCCGACGATCAGGCCGAACGGAATCGCGCCGAGCAGGTAGCCGATGACGCCCCAGCCGAGCGCGCCGAGCGGCCCATCCACCCTGGCGAGGTCAGCTGGCGGCGGAGCGGCGCTGCAGGAGGCGCAGCGCCACGGCAAGCGCGATCCAGACGATCGCGACGACGGCACCGGTCAGCAGCGCCGGAGCGATGCCGTTCGACCACTGCAGCGAAAGGCCGATCAGTCCGACCAGCAGCGCACCGGCCAGCATCATCGCCAGGTAGCGCAACGAGAACGACAGGTCGCGCTTGGCCCGAGCCTCGGCGCGGCGGGCACGCATCTTCTCCAGGCGCGCGCGCTGGGCGGGCGGGACCGGCATGGCGTAGCGATCCTGGTTCTTGTTCATGCGCTGGTAGGCGCGGCGTTCAGCTCTCGACATGGCCCCTGAGTCTAGCGGCTGCCCTTCTCGTCGCGAACCGGCGGTCGCCGGACGCCGCTCGACCCGAGCGCACTGCGCGCGTCCTCGACCTTGAGCTGCACCGGATCGGCGCCGAAGATCACGGTCAGCAGCCAGTCGACGCCGACGCGGACCTTGCGGTTCAACCCCGGCAGCCGCAGCCAGTAGTAGCCGCGCCACATGAACCAGGCGATCAGGCCGCGGACCTTGATCCCGAACACCACGCCGACGCCCGTGTACGCGCCGATGGAGGCCAGCGTGCCGATCGTCTCGTAGCGGAACGAGCGCAGCTCGCCGCCGTCGATGCGGGCCATGATGTTGGCGGCCAGCTGCTTCGCCTCGCGGACCGCGTTCTGCGCCGTCGGCGCGTAGGCCTGCCCTTCGTCCTGCGGCCGGGGGATCCAGGCGCAGTCGCCGATGGCGAAGACGCCCGGCTCGCTGGTCTGCATCGTGACCTGGGTGACGGCGCGGCCAGCCTTGTCGACGTCGACCCCCGACTCGCGCACCAATTGATCGGGCTGGATGCCGCCGGTCCAGATCAATGTGCGTGTGGCGATCCGCTCCCCGTCGCCGACGATCACGTGATCCTCGTCGACCTCCTTGATGGCGGTGTCGAGCAGGATCCGGTAGCCGCGCCGCTCGAGCCGGCGCCGCGCGTAGGCGCCCATGTCCGCCGGCATCTCCGGCAGCAGCCGGCCCTTGAGCTCGACCAGATAGGTGCGCACCTCGTCGTCGCCGATCTTCGGGTAGTAGCGCCTGCGGACGCGGTGGATGAAGTCCTCGACCTCGCCGGCGGTCTCGACGCCGGAGAATCCCCCGCCGCCCACGACGAAGGTCAGCTGTGCCTGCCGCTCGGCCGGGTCGTCCTCGATCTCGGCGCGCTCGAGCATCTCGATGATCCGGTTCCGCAGGCCGAATGCATCGGCCAGCGTCTTCATCCCGACGGCATGCTCCTCGATCCCGGGGATGCCGAACGTCGCCGTCTCGGCGCCGAGCGCCAGCACCAGCGTGTCGTAGTGCAACCGATGCACGTCGCCGTCGCCACCCAGCACGGTCACCATCCGCTCGCGGAGGTCGATCTTCTGCACCTCGGCGGTGATCGGCCACGAGCTCGACCGATGCAGCATGGCGCGCAGCGGGGTGACGACGTGGCGCGGCTCGAGGACCCCGGAGCAGACCTCCGGCAGGAGCGGCGTGAAAAGCATGAAGTTCTCCGCGCTGACGAGCCAGATCTCCACGTCCGTGCGTCGCTTCAGCCGCTTCTCGAGCGCCTGCGCCGTCTCGATCCCGGCGAAGCCACCTCCCAGGATCAGGACGCGATGCGGCCGCCCCGTCCCCTGCATGTTGGGTTGCATGAACCAAGCATGCGCCACCCGGTGTCTGGCCGGTGGCTGTGTCTCGGCTGCGCAGCCCCAATCGTCATTGGCCTGACGGCTGGGACTGATCTGGGACGGATCACAGCGTCCCGTGCCCACCTCTGCGATGAGCCTGAGAACGCACCGGGCAGCATCGGTCTGTACCATAGACAGGACATGGCTTCACCGATGCACGACGTCTTCGACCAGTTCAAGCAGCAGCTGCCTGACATCGATCCGACCGAGACCCAGGAGTGGATCGATTCGCTCGATGCGATCGTCGAGCAGGCAGGCCCGGATCGGGCCCGGTTTCTCATCTACAAGCTTCTCAAGCGCGCGCGCCAGCTGCAGGTCGGCCTTCCGCCGCTGACCCAGACCCGCTACATCAATACGATCTCGCCCGAGCAGGAGCCGTACTTCCCCGGCGACGAAGCGATGGAGCTGCGCATCCGGCGGATGATCCGCTGGAACGCGCTGGCGATGGTGCTCCGCGCGAACACGAAGTACGAGGGCATCGGCGGGCACCTGTCGACCTATGCGAGTGCCGCCAGCCTGTACGAGGTGGGCTTCAACCACTTCTTCCGCGGTCCTGACGCGCCCGGTGGCGCCGATCAGGTCTACTTCCAGGGCCACGCCGCCCCCGGCTTCTACGCGCGCGCCTTCCTTGAGGGCCGCCTGACCGAGGAAAACCTCGACCACTTCCGCCGCGAGGCGATGACCCCCGACCTCGGCCTGTCCTCCTATCCGCACCCGCGGCTGATGCCCGGGTTCTGGCAGTTCCCGACGGTCAGCATGGGGATCGGGCCGCTCAACGCGATCTACCAGGCGCGTTTCAGCCGCTACCTGGCGGCGCGCGGCCTGGCCGACACCGCAAATCAGCGGGTGTGGGCGTTCCTGGGCGACGGCGAGATGGACGAGCCCGAGTCGGTCGCCGGGCTCAGCCTGGCCGCCCGCGAGGGCCTCGACAACCTCACGTTCGTGGTGAACTGCAACCTGCAGCGCCTCGACGGCCCGGTGCGCGGCAACGGCAAGATCATCCAGGAGCTGGAGTCGATCTTCCGTGGCGCCGGCTGGCACGTCATCAAGGTCATCTGGGCGCGCGAGTGGGACGATCTGCTGGCACGGGACAAGGACGGCGTGCTGCTCAACAAGATGGGCGACACGCTCGACGGCGACTACCAGAAGCTGTCCGTCGCCGACGGCGCCTACATCCGCGAGCACTTCTTCGGTCCCGACCCGCGCCTCAAGGCCCTCGTCGAGCATCTCTCCGACGACGACCTGCAGAAGCTGCGTCGGGGCGGCCACGACTACCGCAAGCTGTACGCGGCCTACGCCGCGGCCGTCGCCCACAAGGGCGCTCCGACGGTGATCCTGGCCAAGACGGTCAAGGGCTGGACGCTCGGTCCCGGCATCGAGGGTCGCAATGTGACCCACCAGGCCAAGAAGCTGACCCAGGATGAGCTGAAGATCTTCCGCGACCGCCTGGAGCTGCCGATCCCGGACGACAAGCTCAAGGAAGCGCCGTACTACCACCCCGGCCCGGACTCGCCCGAGATCCAGTACATGCTCGAGCGACGGCGCCAGCTCGGCGGCTCGCTGCCGCAACGCACCGTCCGCGCCAAGCCGCTGCCGAATGCCGACGAGGGCGCATACGCCGAGCTGTTCGCCGGGTCGGATCGGCCGGCCAGCACGACGATGGCCTTCAGCCGTCTGATCCGCAACCTGACGCGCGACAAGACGATCGGCCACCGCATCGTGCCGATCATCCCCGACGAGGCGCGCACGTTCGGCATGGACGCGCTGTTCAAGGAGTTCGAGATCTACTCGCCGGTCGGCCAGCTCTACACGCCGGTCGACGCCGACCTCCTCCTGACGTACAAGGAGGACCGCGACGGGCAGATCCTCGAGGAGGGCATCACCGAGGCCGGGGCGATGGCCGACTTCACAGCTGCGGCCACGGCCTACGCGACATGGGGCACGACGACCGTGCCGTTCTTCATCTTCTATTCGATGTTCGGGTTCCAGCGCGTCGGCGACCTCATCTGGTCGTTCGCCGACCAGCGTGGCCGCGGCTTCATGCTCGGCGCGACGGCCGGCCGCACGACGCTCATGGGCGAGGGCTTGCAGCACGAAGACGGGCACACGCATCTCATGGCCACGGCCTATCCGACCATTCGCCCCTACGATCCGGCCTACGCTTATGAAACAGCGGTGATTGTGGCGGACGGC
>DASSTC010000018.1:0-5675 GCA_035708065.1 Candidatus Limnocylindria bacterium
GCGCTCCAGTACCTGGGCCTCGGACGCGGGCGCGTCACGGCGGTCGCCACCGACGCACAGGGCCGGCTGCGGACCGATGCGCTGGCCGCCGCGTTGCCTTCCCTCGGGGAGCGGCCGCTGATCGTGTGCCTGCAGGCCGGCAACGTGAACACCGGCGCCTTCGATCCGTTCGACGAGGCGATCTCGCTGATCCGCGCGGCGCGTGGCGACGCGTGGATCCACGTCGATGGGGCCTTCGGCCTGTGGGCCGCGGCCGTTCCGTCGCTGCGCCACCTGGTCGTCGGGCTCGACCGTGCCGACTCGTGGTCGGTCGACGGGCACAAGTGGCTCAACGTGCCGTACGACTCGGGCTTCGCGCTCGTCGCCGAGGCCGAGGCACTCCGCGCCGCGATGGCGCCGGCCAGCGCGGCGTACATCGAATACGGCGAGGCGGAGCGCGACGAGTTCGCCTGGGTTCCCGAATACTCGCGGCGCGCGCGTGGCTTTGCGGCGTACGCCGCGCTCCGGGCGCTCGGGCGCAGCGGCCTGGCCCGGATGATCGAGCGCGCCTGTTCGATTGCGCGCTCGATGGCTGCGTCGCTCGCCGCAGAGCCGGGCGTCGAGGTGCTGAACGACGTGGTGCTCAACCAGGCCCTGATCCGCTTCTCGCCGTCCGCCGGCGGCGATGCCGACGCGTTCACCCGCGAGGTCATCCATCGCGTCCAGGCCGACGGCACGGCCTGGCTGTCGGGCACGACCTGGCATGGCAAGGCCGCGATGCGCATCAGCGTCAGCAACTGGTCGACGACCGAGTCGGACGCCGAGGCATCGGTCCGGGCGATCCTGCAGGCGGCGCACGGCTGATGGACCTCGGGCTGCGCGGCAAGCGGGCGATCGTCGGCGGCGCGTCGGCCGGCCTGGGGCTGGCGGTGGCCGAACGGCTGGCCGGCGAGGGATGCCGGCTGCTGCTCTGGTCACGCTCGGCGGAGCGCGTCGAGGCGGCCGCACAGCGGCTGCGCGAGCGACACGGTGCGGAGGTGCACACCGCGGCGGCCGATGCCACCTCGCCCGAGGCACCGGCGATCATCGCCGAGGCCGCGGCGACGATGCTCGGCGAGGTCGACATCCTGGTGCTGAACGCCGGCGGACCGCCGACCGTCGACCCGACGCAGACGACCGAGGAGGAGTGGCAGCGCTCGCTGCAGCTCCTGGCGGTGACGCCGATCAGCCTGGCCAACGCGGTGCTCCCCGGGATGCGGCAGCGCGGCTGGGGGCGCATCGCCGCGATCCTGTCGTCCGGCGTCCGCCAGCCGATCCCCGAGCTCGTCTACTCGAACGCCGGCCGCTCGGCACTGGCCGCCTGGCTGAAGACCACGGCGCGGAGCGTCGCCGCGGACGGGATCACCGTCAACGGCGTCATGCCCGGCCGCCTGGACACCGCGCGGGTGCGCAGCCTGGACGAGCAGGCGGCCGAGCAGGAGCATCGGCCGGTCGAGGAGATCCGCCGGCGGCGGCTGACCACCATTCCCGCCGGGCGCTACGGCCAGCCGGACGAGCTGGCGGCACTGGTCGCCTTCCTCGTCTCGGAGCCGGCCTCGTACCTGACGGGGCAGCTGATCGCCGTCGACGGAGGGCTGATCGCGGGCTACTGACGCGTGGCTAGAATGCGCGCCATGTCGCGGATCCGAGCCCCGCTGGGCGGCCTGTTCGCCGCGCCGTTCATGCGGCGCATCGGCTTCCACATCCGGCGCATGACCGGAGGGCTGGATCGCCACTTCTTCCTGTCACTGCTCATCCCGGTCATCGGCTTCGTGGTCGTGGCGGCCGTGGTGGTCACGCTTGCCGAGGACGAGAAGCGCACGTTCGGCGGCTTCGGACGGTCGCTGTACTGGGCGGTGACCACGGTCATCGGCTCCGGCGACCCGAGCTACGTCTCGACCGCGATCGGCTACGTCATCGGCTGGCTGCTGGCATTCTTCGGCGTCGCGATCGTGGCCGCCATGACCGGGGCCGTCGTCGGATTCGTCATCGATATCCTGCTCAAGGAGGGTCAGGGCATGGGCGCCGCGGGCTTCCGCGACCACATCGTCGTCTGCGGCTGGAACAGCACCGCGCGCGAGCTCATCGAAGAGCTGCACGGCGACGAGTTCCACGCGAAGGTCGTGGTGCTTCACGAGTCGGAGCGCAACCCGGCCGGCAGCGGCACGTACTTCGTTCGCGGCGACACCACGTCGGCCGAGGACCTGGAGCGGGCCGGCATCAGGGAGGCGGCATCCGCGGTCGTGTTCCCCAGCGAACCGACGAACGAGGCGGACATGCGCTCGATCCTGACGGTGATGGCGATCGAGGCAGTCGCGCCCGAAGTGCGCACCGTCGTCGAGGTCAACAACCCGGCGCACGTCGAGCACATGCAGCGCGCCCGAGCGGACGAGGTGCTCGTCACCTCCCGGCTCGCGTCGCGCCTGCTGGCCCGCTCGGCGCTCTACCCCGGTCTGACCGAGATCATGGCCGACATCGTGTCCGGCGGGCACGGCTCCGAGCTCTACCGGGTGAAGCTGCCCGATGCCTACCTGGGCCTGTCGATCGACGACGTCGCCAGCCGCCTGCGCGGCGACCACCGCGCCACGCTGCTGGCCGTCACGCGCAACGGCCGTCCGTCGATCAATCCGCCGGCCGACTTCAAGCTGGAGGCGGGCGACGACGCCGTGGTCGTCGCGGAGTCGCTCGGCACGCTTGCCCCGCTGCGGCTCCAGCACGAGGAGATGGCACCACTCGCGGCCGACGCGTGAATCGGGCATCGGGGCTTGCGCGGTGTGCTCTAATCGGCAGTTAGATCCCACCCCTCGAGGAGCCTCATGACCGTCACCGATGCCCCAAAGCTGAGCGCCGACGAAATCGTCCAGCTCTGCAAGGACCACACGATCTTCAGCTGGTCGGCACAGGGCAAGGTGCACCCGATCGTCATCGATCGGGCCGAGGGGATCTACTTCTGGGATCCGGACGGCAAGCGCTACGTCGACTTCAACTCGCAGCTCATGAGCGTGAACATCGGTCACGGCAACCAGCGCGTGGCCGATGCGATCGCCGCGCAGGCGCACCAGCTCGCCTTCGCCGCCCCGCAGTTCGCCACCGAGATCCGTGGCCGGCTGGGCAAGCTGCTCAGCGAGCTGACGCCCGGCGACCTGAACCACTTCTTCTTCACGCTCGGCGGGTCCGAGGCGAACGAGAACGCGTTGCGCATGGCGCGCCTGTTCACCGGCCGCCAGAAGGTCATGGCGCGATACCGGTCCTACCACGGTGCGACCGCCGGCTCGATCAGCGTCACCGGCGATCCGCGTCGTTGGGCGTCCGAACCGGCGGTGCCCGGCGTGGTCCGGGTGATGGATCCGTATCGGTACGGAAATCCGGAGCCGGACGACGTCGACGAGCACCTGGCCTACCTCGACGAGGTGATCAACTACGAGGGGCCCGATACGATCGCGGCCTTCATCCTCGAGACGGTGACGGGGACCAATGGCATCCTCGTGCCGCCCGACGGTTACCTGCAGGGTGTGCGGGAGCTGTGCACGAAGTACGGCATCGTGATGATCTGCGACGAGGTGATGGCCGGCTTCGGCCGCACCGGTCGCTGGTTCGCGGTCGACCACTGGGACGTCGTGCCGGACCTGATGACCATGGCCAAGGGCCTGACCTCGTCGTACCTGCCGCTCGGCGCGGTGGCCGTGTCGGACAGGATCGCCGCGCACTTCGAGGACCGCGTCTATTTCGGCGGCCTGACCTACTCGGCCCACCCGGTGAGCTGCGCCGCGGCGATCGCCGCGGTCGACGTGCTGCGGGACGAGGACATGGTCGGTAACGCCGCCCGGCTGGGCCCGGTGCTGAGCCGCGAGCTGGCGGGCCTCCAGGAGCGCCATCCGAGCGTCGGGACGACGCGCAGCATCGGCCTGTTCGGGATCGTCGAGCTGGTGCGCAGCCGCGACCCGTGGGTGCCGCTCGCGCCGTTCAACGGCTCGTCGCCGGAGATGGTCGCCTTCGACAAGCGCCTGAAGGCCGATGGTCTGTACACCATGACCCACTGGAACTCGTTCTTCACCAATCCGCCGCTGTGCATCACCGAGGAGCAGCTGCGGGAGGCGTTCACGATCATCGATGCTGCGCTCGAGGAGGTCGACGCGGCCATCGGCTAGCGATTTCGGGGTGACTGGCGCCGAACGGGGGCGGCGCGTTGATCTGGCGGAGGAACGCACGGAGGAGAGAGCCCCATGACAGCATCCGCGTACGAGGAAATCGTCTATCCCGACGGGCGACACGAGCTCGCCCACCCCGAGGCTGTCGCCGACAGCCCGCTCTACAACGAGGACCTGGCGCCGGTAACGCTGGAGCGCCGGACCTGGACCACCTATGCGTACATGGCGCTCTGGATCGGCATGAGCGTCAACATCCCGAGCTGGACGCTCGCCGCCGGCCTCATCGCACTTGGCATGGACTGGGTCCAGGCGGTCGTTACCGTCATGCTCGGCAACCTGATCGTGCTTGTGCCGATGCTCCTGAACAGCCACGCAGGCACGAAGTACGGGATCCCGTTCCCCGTCTTCGCACGATCCGCCTTCGGCACGGTTGGAGCAAACATCCCGGCACTGCTGCGCGCCGGTGTGGCCGCCGGCTGGTTCGGGATCCAGACCTGGATCGGCGGCGGCGCGATCTTCTTCCTGATCGGCGCCATCCTCGGGCCGGACTCGTTCTGGAACACCGCCGGCAAGTTCTCCATCGGCTTCGGCGATCCGCAGCCGTGGACGCTGTGGCTCAGCTTCCTGATCTTCTGGCTGATGAACCTGTACATCATCCTGCGGGGCATGGATACGCTGCGCATCTTCGAGAACTGGTCGGCGCCGTTCCTGATCATCGTGTCGGTGCTGCTGGCGGTCGGCATGGTCGTCGCCGCGGGTGGCATCGGCGACGCGCTGGCGCGCCCGAACGCCTTCGGCGGCTGGACCGGCGATTTCTGGAAGCTGTTCTTCCCGGGCCTGATGGCGATGATCGCCTTCTGGTCGACGATGTCGCTCAACATGCCCGACTTCACACGCTTCGGACGCAGCCAGAACGACCAGGTCGTCGGACAGGCACTCGGCCTGCCGACCACGATGACGCTGTTCGCCATCCTGGCGGTGATCACGGCATCCGCGGCGACCGTGGTGTACGGATCCTCGATCGACGTCTTCGATCCGGTCAAGCTGGTCGCCCAGTTCGGCAACCCGATCGTCACGATCGTCGCGCTCTTCGCGGTGGTCGTGGCCACGCTGACCACGAACGTGGCGGCGAACCTGGTCAGCCCGTCGTACGACCTGAGCAATGCCGCTCCGCGGCAGATCAGCTTCCGCACCGGCGGGATCATCACCGCGATCGTGGCAGTGATCCTCCAGCCGTGGTACCTGATCAGCAACCCTGACATCTATATCTTCACCTGGCTCGGCTTCTACGGTGGCGCGCTGGGCGCCATCGCCGGCGTGCTGATCGCCGACTACTGGGTCATCAAGCGGACGCAGCTGAGGCTCGCGGACCTCTACCGGCCGAACGGCATCTACGGGGCCTTCAACTGGCGTGGTGTCGTGGCGTTGCTCATCGGCGGCATCCTGGCGGTGGGCGGTGCGTACACCGCGCCGGGGACCCAGGGACCGTTCCCGGCGAACGGGATCATC
>DASSTC010000019.1:0-5205 GCA_035708065.1 Candidatus Limnocylindria bacterium
GACCTCTACCGGCCGAACGGCATCTACGGGGCCTTCAACTGGCGTGGTGTCGTGGCGTTGCTCATCGGCGGCATCCTGGCGGTGGGCGGTGCGTACACCGCGCCGGGGACCCAGGGACCGTTCCCGGCGAACGGGATCATCGGCTTCCTGCACATCCAGCTGCCGTGGGGCGGGTACCTGTACGACTACAGCTGGATCATCGGGCTGGTGGTGGCCTTCCTGGCCTACTGGGTCCTGGCGGTCATCTTCCCGGAGCGGACCGTCGAGCCGGAGCCGGAGACCTACTCGGCCGAGCCCGCCTAGACCCGCTCACGTCGCGGGCGCATCGCCCGCTCGCCACCACACGGACCGGGGTCCTCGCACGAGGATCCCGGTCCTCGTTTCAGCCGGCGGAGGCGATCTCGCCTCCTGGCCGTTCGTGCGCAGGTGGAGGTCCACTCGGCACGTCAAACGCTTCGGCGGGCTCGGCAGAACGCAGCAGGTACGGGAGGAACGGCGGCACGATCAGCGTGGTCAGGATCGCCATGCCGACGACCACCGAGTAGAGCTGGCCGTCGATCGCGCCCATCGACAGGCCGAGCCCGGCGACCACGATCCCGACCTCGCCGCGCGGGACCATGCCCCAGCCCACAGCGACCGCGCGCCGTGCGCCGAGGTCGACCGAGCCCAGGAAGGCGCCGACGAACTTAGCGAAGATCGCAAGCAGCGTGACGCCCAGCAGGATCGCGACGGCATTCCACGACCCGAGTCCGGCGAGGTCGACCTGCGCCCCGATGAACCCGAAGAAGAACGGCGTGAAGAAGGCCGCTACCGGCGCCACTTCCTGCTCGAGCGCCTCCTTCTCGCTCGACTCGCCGACCACCATGCCCGCCAGGAAGGCGCCGATGATCGCCGCCAGGCCGATGGCCGCGGCCAGCGCCGCCAGCCCGAGCATGACGATCATGCCGGGCAGGAATGGCGTTTCGGCGAAGCGCGGCATGGTCAGCAGCGAGCGCCGCCGGCTGAGGATCCGCGTGCCGCCGATGACGACGATCGCGATGAAGGCGATCGACAGGGCCAGCAGCGTGACGATCCGACCCACGCTGACGCTGCCATCGGCCACACCCGACGCCACGGCCAGGATCACCAGGCCGAGCACGTCGTCGACGACGGCGGCGCCGAGGATGATCCGGCCGCTCACCGTGTGCAGCGCACCGAAGTCCGAGAGCACCTTCGAGGTGATCCCGACCGACGTGGCGGTCAGCGCCGCGCCCAGGAACAGGGCGACGTGCAGCTGCGCGCCGAACAGCTCCGCGAGCAGGAAGCCGCTGGCCAGCGGGAAGATGACGCCCAGCGTCGCGACCAGCAGCGCCGAGCGACCGACGGTCATCAGATCACCGAGCCGCGTGCCGAGCCCCACCTGGAAGAGCAGCAGCACGACGCCGATCTCGGCGAACAGCGCCGTCTCGCTGGTCACATGGAACAGGTTGACGACCGCGGGCCCGACCAGCACGCCGCCGAGGATCTCGCCGATCACCGCCGGTTGACCGATGCGCTTGAAGATCTCGTCGCCAACCTTGGCCGCGACGAGCAGGACGAAGAGCTGGGTCAGGATCGCGGCTGCGTCTTGGGCGGACTCCACACCGCGAGGATACGCCGCGCGTTTGGGCGGCGGCCGCTTCTAGGCAGACCGTTCGGCCGCGAAATAGGCTCGAACGGCCGCCTCAGCGTCGGCCGAGGCCAGGACCGTCAGACGATCCGCCGCCTGGAACGCCGTCGTGGCGCGCGGGAAGAGGACCTCGCCGTCGCGCAGCACGGAAACGACCAGCGTTCCGGCGGGCAGGCGCGCCGCCGAGAGCGTGACTCCGATCAGGGCGGACGACGGCTGGACGGCGACCTCGAACAGCGACGTCTCCGGGGGCAGCGCGGTCACGCGTCGCACCGACTGGCGAAGCGTCGACTTGTACGTGCGCACGACATCGCGCATGGCGAGCTCGCCGACGCGCCTGCCGTCCTCGACCACCGGCGCCGATGGGACGCCGGCGTCGGTGAGCGCCTCCAGGGCCTCGTCGAGCGGCTGGCCCGGTGCAAGCGTCAGGGCATCGCTCGGTGGCGCACCACCGGCCGGCGCCATTGCGTCGCGCACCGATAGCGAGGAGAGCAGCGGGAACGAGAGGCGCACCCGGTGGGCCGGCGACGCTGCCCGGTTGGGCAGCTGCGCACGATAGATCGTCCGATCCCCGACCAGCGCGGTCGACAGCGCCACCGCGATCATCGCCGGGGCGAGCAGCGACAGGTTGCCGGTCATCTCGGCCACCATCAGCATCACCGCCAGCGGCGCGTGGGCAATGCCGCCGAACAGGGCCATCATCCCGACGATCACGAACGGCGCGGGATCCGCCGGCAGCCCGGGCAGCACGTCGAACGAGACGCGCCAGACGGCCGCGCCGACGAAGCCGCCGATCACCATCCCAGGCCCGAAGATCCCGCCCGATCCGCCGGAGCCGATCGACAGGCCGGTCGCGACGATCTTGGCGAACGGCAGTGCGAGCACCACCCACAGTGGCAGGCCGAGCAGCTGCTGGCTCATCCCGACCTGGACCCAGCCGTAGCCGGTGTGCAGCACCTGTGGCAGCGCCAGGCCGATGACCCCCACCAGCAGGCCGCCGACGGCGGGCTTGACCCAGCGTGGCAGGCGAAGCCGATGGAACACATCGGTCAGGCCGTAGAAGGCCTTGGAGTACACGATGCCGACCAGGCCGCAGGCGATGCCAAGGGCCGCGAAGTACGGCAGCTGGATCGGCGAATCGAGGGCGATGCCCGGCTGGGCACCGAAGATCGGCTCGAAGCCGAAGAACGCTCCGAAGATGGTGTAGCCCACGATCGAGGCGATGAGGGCGGGAATGATCGCCTCGACCTCGAGGTCATGCAGGTAGAGGATCTCGGCCGCCATTACGGCGCCGCCGAGCGGTGCGCGGAAGATCGCACCGATGCCCGCGCCCATGCCGGCCGCCACCGCGATTCGCCGATCCTGCGCCGACAGGCGCAGCCAGGTGGCCAGCAACGAGCCGAAGCCGGCCGAGATCTGGGCCGCGGGTCCCTCGCGGCCACCGGAGCCGCCGCTGCCGATGGTGATCGCCGACGCCAGCAGCTTGATCGGCGGGATCCGCGCCCGGACTCGGCCGCCATGGTGATGAATCGCGTCGATGGCCGCGTCGGTGCCATGACCCTCGGCCTCGGGCGCCAGCGTGAAGACGATCACGCCGGAGAGCAGCCCACCGAGCGCGACGACGATCGGAAGCAGCAGCGGCACGCCGCCACCCGGCACGATGCCGGTGCCGCCTTCGCCGATCGGCACCGGGGGCAGGTAGCCGACGATCCCACCCAGCAAGAGATGCGTGGCGAGCTGGAGCGCGGCGAAGAAGAGCGCGGCACCACCGCCCGCCACCACCCCGATGACCGTGCTCAGGATCGCCCACTTGGCGAGGTAGGCCTGTCCCTCGAATCCGCTGCCGCCTCCCCTCCCGGGCATCGCCGCGGAGAGTCGGCCGAGGATTCCGTTGCTCATGCTCACGAGTCTAGAGAGCGGCCGCGGTGCCGATCCAGCCAGCCTGCGCCCGTATCATTCGTCGATGGAGCCGCCCGACCGATGACCGGTGGCCTCGGCCTGACGCTCTTCGCGGCGCTCGGCGCCGCGTTGATCCTCGGTGCCGTCGCGCATCGGCTGCGCCTGCCGCCCATGTTCGGCTATATCGTGGCCGGGCTGGTCGTCGGTCCGTTCACCCCCGGCGTGGTCGCCGATCGCGAGCGCGTCCTCGAGCTGGCCGACATCGGCGTGGCGCTGCTGATGTTCAGCATCGGTTTGCGCTTCAGCCTGCGCGAGCTGGCATCGGTCGGTCGACTGGTGCTCATCGGTGCACCGATCCAGGTGGCGATCACCATGGCGCTCGGCACCGTCGCCGCCCTGCTGCTCGGACGCGAGCTGGTCGAGTCGCTGTTCGTCGGCGCGATCGTCAGCATCTGCTCGAGCGTCGTGCTGGTGAAGGTCGCCGGCGAGTCGGTGCTCGAGACGCTGCTCTCCGGACGGATCGCGCTCGGCTGGTCGATCGTGCAGGACCTGATCACCGTCGTGCTGGTCGTCGTGCTGTCGGCGCTGGCCGTCGAGTCCCCCTCGCCGCTGCTCGACGCGCTGCGCTCGACGGCCATCGCCCTCGGCTTCGTGGCGGTCGTCGTGCTGCTCGGGTCGCGGGTGTACACGGCGCTGCTCGAGCGGGTGGCGCGGCTCGGGTCGCGCGAGCTGTTCATCGTGGCGGTTGCGCTCATCGCGATCGGCACCGCGTACAGCGCCTCGGCGCTCGGCGTGTCGGTGGCCCTCGGCGCATTCATCGCCGGCCTGGCGCTCGCCGAGTCGGATCTCGCCGCGAGCGTGCTCGGCGAGGTCGTGCCGCTGCGCGAGCTCTTCGCCACCGTCTTCTTCGTGTCGATCGGGATCCTGCTGCAGCCCTCGGCGGTCCTCACCGGCTGGCCGATCATCCTGCTGCTGCTGGCGCTCATCATCGCGGGCAAGTGGCTGCCGATCTTCGGGATCGTGACCGCCGCCGGCCATCGCCCCGCGGTCGCCGCACGTGCCGCAGGCCTGATCGCGCAGAGCGGCGAGTTCAGCTTCGTGCTGGCCACCGCGGGTCTGTCGGTCGGCGCCATCGACCCCGAGACGTTTTCGCTGGCGATGGAGGCAACGGTGTTCTCGATCCTGCTGGCGGGTCCGGTCTTCTACGGCTCCGGGCGCCTGGCCGATGCCCTCGAGCGCCGCGCCTCACGCGTCCCGGAGCGACTCGAGGATTTGCACCCGCCGCGACGGCACGCCGTCGTGCTCGGCTACGGGCGCGTCGGCCGCCAGATCGGGCGCATGCTCGAGTCGCGGTCGTTTCCGTGGATGGCGGTCGACGTCGACTTCCCGCTCGTGCGCCGCTCCCGAGGCGCCGGCGCGCCGGTGATCTACGGCGATGCGGGCACGCCCTCGATCCTCGACGCGGCCGGGATCGCCGATGCCAGGCTGCTGATCATCGCCCACCCCGATGCGATGGCCGCCCGGCAGGCGGTCGCCCATGCGCGCCGCAGCAACCCGCGGATCGAGATCGTGGCGCGGTCACATTCCGAGGCCGACGAGGCCGAGCTGCGACGGCTCGGCGTCGCACGCGTGGTCATCGCCGAGCGGCAGGTCGGCGA
>DASSTC010000020.1:0-21225 GCA_035708065.1 Candidatus Limnocylindria bacterium
TCGGGTATTGACGCCCGGTGCGCTCCTCAATAGACTCCCGAAAGTCGTAAGTCGTCAGATGACTGACGGGCGGCCGACGCTGACGGAGGCCCGCGCCCTACGTGGCATACGTGATCGGCTGTGATCTCGGATCGCAGAGCGTCAAGGCGGTCGTCGCCGACGCGGCGGGCGCCCTTCTCGGTCGTGGCAGCGCCACCCTCGAAACGTCCTTCCCCAGGCCGGGCTGGGCCTCGCAGCGACCAGGCGACTGGCTGCGAGCTGCGGGCGAGGCTGTGCGGGCCGCGATGACCCAGGCCGGCGTGGCCGCCGCGGAGGTGGACGCCATCGCGTTCGCCAGCCAGGTCGACGGGGTCGTCGCGGTCGACCGTGACAACAGCCCGTTGGCGGACGCGATCATCTGGATGGACCGCCGCGCGATCCGCGAGGTCGACGAGATCACCGCCAGGGTCGAAGCGGACCGGCTGTTCCAGATCTCCGGCCTCAACCCGGATGCCTATCACATCGCGCCGAAGATCCGTTGGCTCATCGCCAACGAGCCGGGTGCGCGCGACGCGGACGCCTACCTGGCGCCGAGCGCATACATCAATGCACAGCTCACCGGTCGGCGGGTCATGGACGCCGCGAACGCGTCGTCCAGCATGCTCTACGACGTCACCGAGCGGGCGTGGTCCATGCCTCTGCTCGAGGCGTGCGAGCTCCGCAGCGAGCAGCTCGGTGAGATCGCCGGTTCTGCCACCGTGGCAGGCTGCCTGACGGCGTCGGCAGCGGACCAGCTCGGGCTCGCCACCACCTGTCGCGTGGCGGTCGGCACCGGTGACGACCACGGCGCCTGCCTGGGGGCGGGCGTCCTCGCCCCGGGCGTGGTCTGCGATGTGACCGGGACCGCCGAACCGATCGCCGCCGTGGCGCAGCGACCGGTCTTCGACGCGACGCGCCTGCTCGAGACGCATCTGCACGCCGACGCATCGGTCTGGCTCATCGAGAACGCGGGGTTCGTGTCGGGTGGTAGCACGAGGTGGCTGGCCGACCTGTTCGAGATCTCGCAACAGGAGCTCGCCGAGCTCGCCAGCACGGCCCCGCCGCAGACCGATGGCGTCCGGTTCATCCCGGCCCTGTCCGGCTCGATGACGCCACGCTGGAACGCGCACGCCCGCGGCGTCTTCAGCGGGCTCGCGCTGTCGCAGCAGCGCGCCGATCTCGCGCGGGCGGTGTTCGAGGGCTGCACGTTCGCGCTGCGCGACGTCGTCGACCGCCTGGACGAGCTGCAGCTCGCCGGGAAGGAGCTGCGATGCGTGGGCGGCGGAGCCCGCAGCCCGTTCTGGCTGCAGCTGAAGGCCGACATCACGCGCCGGCTGGTGCGGGTCGTCGACGCGCCCGAGCCGACGGCCATGGGCGCCGTGATGCTCGCCGCGATCGCGATCGGCAGCGTCACCGACTTCGAGCAGGCGGCGAGCGTGTTCGTCCGGCTCTCGCCGCGCACCTACGAGCCGGATGGGCGGTTGGGCGCGCTCTACGACGAGGGCTACCGCGCGTACCGCGCGTTGTTCGACGCGGTCGAGCCGACCTTCGGAGCGCGGCCGTGCTGAACGCCACGACCTTCGGCCGCGTCGACCCGAGCGACCTCGCCGCATTGCGCGACCTCCTTGCCTCGTCGGATCCGGATCGGCGCCTGCGCCCGGTCGGCCTGCAGGCGATCGATATCGGCCACGAGGTGCTCGAGCGGCTTCCCGAGCGCGTGATGGCCATTCGACGCAACGGGCCGCTGGTGATCGTCCAGGACCGCACGTTGATTCGGCGCGGCAGCGACGATCTCAAGACAGCGGTCTGCCGGCTGCTGGAGCCACTCGGTGAGGTTCGGGTCGTGGCGCTCGGGACGGAAGGCGAGCCGCTGCACGCGGACTCGTCCGCCCTGAACGCCGCGTACGACGCCGTGGAGACCGCCGGCTGCGTCATCTCGGTCGGCTCGGGAACCATCACCGATATCGCGAAGGACGCGACGCATCGGGCCGGCGACCTCCCGCTCGCCGTCGTCCAGACGGCGGTGAGCGTCAACGCCTTTTCGGACGACATGGCGGTCCTGCTGCGTCACGGCGTGAAGCGCACGGTGCCGTCACGCTGGCCGAACGCGCTGCTCATCGATCAGGACGTCGTCACGTCGGCGCCCGCCGCCATGAATCGGGCCGGCTACGGCGAGCTCTCGGCGATGTTCACCGCGCCGGCCGATTGGTATCTCGCCTCGTTCGCCGGCGCGGACGACAGCTTCCATCCGTCGGTCGTCGGCCTGCTGCGCGGCTACGCCGAGTGGTATCTCGGCGCGGCCGACGGCGTCCGGCAGGCCGAGCCAGCCGCGACCGTCGAGCTAGCGCGGCTCATGGCGCTGTCCGGCATGGCGCTCGGCATCGCCGGTCGAACCGCCCCACTCTCCGGGTCCGAGCACCTCATCAGCCACATGCTCGACATGGCCGCCGCGGCGCGCGGGACCGAGACCGCATTCCACGGGGCGCAGGTCGGCGTCGCCAGCGTGCTCGTCGCGCTGGTCTGGCGGCATCTGCTCGAGGAGCTCGAGCCAGCGGATCTCCGCGATCGCCTCCAGCCATCGCGGGCGAGCGTGCGCGAGGCGGTCTACGACGCGTTCTCCCAGCTCGACGAGGACGGGCGTGCCGCCGACGAGTGCTGGCACGACGTCGCCGCGAAGCTCGATCGCTGGGAGCGCGCGCCGGGTCCCGACCTCGCCGATTCGTGGGCGAACCATCGGGAGCGAATCTCGGAGCTCCTCGCCGAGCCGGCCGTCCTGGCCGACGCGCTGGTGCGGGCCGGGGCGCCGACGCGCTTCCGGGAGCTGACACCGGCGGTCGACCCGATCACGGCTCGATGGGCGCTGGCCAACTGCCATCTCATGCGCGACCGGTTCACCGTCGTCGATCTCGCCTTCTTCGCCGGGATCTGGAACGACGCCTTCGTGGATCGGATCCTCGACGAGGCGGCGGCACTCGGAGCCGGACTGTGACACGCCGCGACGAGCTGCTCGTGCGCCCCGACCGGCTGTTCTCCGGGTACGTCTTCGACCTGGACGGGACGCTCTATCTCGGCGACGAGCTGCTGCCCGGCGCCAGGGCGACGGTGGCGGCCGTCCGCGACGCCGGGCGCCGCGCCGTGTTCCTGACCAACAAGCCGCTGGACCTGCCTTCCGACTATGCCGCCAAGCTGACCTCGCTCGGCATTCCGGCCCAGCCGCACGACGTCGTGTCCTCGACCGATGCATTGATCGGGTATCTCGCCGATCACGCTCGTGGCGCGCGCCTCTATCCGGTCGCCGAACCGCTCATCGTCGAGCTCCTGGCGACCGGGGGCTTCGTCGTCACCGACCGACCCCTCGAGGCCGATGCGGTCGTCGTGTCATTCGACCGCACCTTCGACTACGCGAAGCTCCTCGGCGCCTACCAGGCGGCTCGCAACGGGGCGCGCATCATCGCCACGAACCCCGATCCGTACTGCCCGACGCCCGACGGTGGGCTCCCCGACTGCGGCGCGATCCTGGCCGCGATCGAAACCGCCTCCGGCGTCAGCGCCGAGGCGATCGTCGGCAAGCCCTCGCGGCACATGGCGGCGGTGCTGGTGGATCGGCTGGGAGTGCCCGCACGCGAGACGGTGCTCGTCGGGGATCGGCTGCTGACCGATATGCGCATGGCGCGCGAAGCCGGGATGGCGTCTGCCCTGGTGCTGACCGGTGCGACGAGCCTGGCGGATCTGCGCGCCGTCGCGGATCGGCCCGATTTTGTCCTCGAAACGATCTCCGACCTCGTGCCGGCCGCGTCGGAGATTGCCCGAACGGAGGCCGTGTCCAGTCGCGGAGGAGGAAGCGTTGGCTGAATTCATCTTCATGCTGACCCGGAACGACAGCACCGTGCCCGATGCGCTCGACGTCTACGAGCAGGTCCGCGACACCGACCTTCGATACGTCGGCTTCAAGGACGTCGGCGCGTCGCCCGAGCTGCTGCGCGAGCTGACGAAGCGGATGCACCGCGACGGCCGAGAGGTGTTCCTCGAGGTCGTCTCGGAGGATGAGCGCGACGAGCTGCGCTCGATCCAGGCGGCGGTCGACATCGGCGTCGACGTCGTGATGGGCGGCACGCACGTCGACGCGGCTCTGCCGATCCTGGCCGACAGCCACCTGCGCTACTTTCCGTTCCCCGGGACGGTGATCGGTCATCCGAGCCTGCTGCGCGGCACGATCGAGGAGATCGCCGAGAGCGCGCGGTCTTTGACCTCTCGGCCGGGCGTCGGAGGGCTCGATCTGCTGGCATACCGGCACGACGGCGACGTCCCGGCGCTGACGCGCGCGGTCGTCGCCGCCTCGTCGGCGCCCGTCGTCGCCGCTGGCAGCGTGGATTCGGTCGACCGCATCCGCGCCCTGTGCGACCTCGGGGTCTGGGCATTCACCATCGGCGGCGCGGTCTTCGATCACAAGCTGCCGGCGGGCCCGGCGGTTCGCGACCAGGTCCTCTGCGCGCTCGACGCGGCGAATGGAGTCGTGCAGGCGTGATCCGCACGCCGCTCTCAGCGCGAGCAGCCGATTTCGAGCGCCTCTCGTCAGGGACGTGGGACCTGCTCGTGATCGGTGGTGGCATCGTCGGCGTCGGCGCCGCGCTCGACGCGGCGCTCCGCGGCGCGCGCGTCGCGCTCGTCGAGCGGGACGACATCGGCTCGGGCACCAGCAGCCGCTCCTCGAAGCTGATCCATGGCGGCCTGCGCTATCTTGAGCAGTTCCAGTTCCGCCTCGTCGGCGAGGCGCTCGCCGAGCGCCGCCGGCTCCTTCGACTCGCCCCACACCTCGTGCGGCTCGAGCAGTTCCTGGTGCCGGTCTACGGCTCGCCGATCCTGGTGCCGTATCTCGGCGCCGGCCTGACGCTGTACGGCGTGCTCGGTGCCGCACGTGATGGGGGCTGGCCACGCTTCGTGACCCGAGGCCGCGCGCTGGCGCTGTCGCCGGCGCTGCGACCTGACCGGTTGCGAGGCGCGTATGTCTACTGGGACGGCGTCGAGGACGATGCGCGCCTGGCGCTGGCGGCGGCACGCACCGCGCGGCGTGCCGGCGCCCTGCTCCTCACCCGCGCCGACGCGGGACCGGTGAGCGAGGGAGCGCCGGCGACGGTCGACGTTCGCGACCGCCTTGGCGTCGCGACGGTGTCAGTGACCGCGCGGGTCGTCATCGACGCCACCGGCGCGAGCGAGCCGGATGCCGGAACGCTGCCGAGCCGCGGGTCGCACATCGTGGTTGCGCGCGATCGAATCCCGACGCAGCTCGGGATGACGATCAGGGTTCCGGGGCGCGTCATCTTCGTCATCCCGTGGCACCGCCACTGGTTGATCGGGACGACCGACGTCGTCCACCACGGCTCGACCCGCCGCCCGACGGCGACCCGCGAGGAGGTCGACTACCTCCTGCGCCACACGAACGAGGCGCTCGACATCGACCTGACCAGCGCGGACGTCGTGGCGACCTATGCCGGGATTCGGCCGCTCGCCGTCCGCGATCGGCGCGGCGTGATCGACTCGGTCCAGGCATCGCGCGAGCACCGCGTCCGGCGCCACGGCTCGCTCGTCACGGTCCGGGGAGGCAAGTTCACGACGTACGGCGTCATCGCCCGGGACGTCGTCGACGCGGCCCTCGGCAAGGTCCGTTCGCACGCGCCCGGCGCGGCGGATCAGCCTCTCATCGGCGCCGGTGCGCCGGCGGAGCTCGCCATGGTGCGCAACACCCTGGAGACTCGCTATCGGCTCTCGCCGTTGCTCGCCGAGCGCCTCGTCGGACGGCATGGGACGCAGGCGCTGGATGTGGCGCGACAATCGGTGAGGGCGGGGCTGCTCCGGCCGCTCGGTCCCGATGGCGACTATCTCGAGGGCGAGGTGCTGTGGGCGGCACGTCACGAGTGGGCGCTGTCGCTCGACGACGTCCTCGCCCGGCGGACCCGGCTTGCGATCGAAGCGCGCGATCACGGCCAATCGGTTGCCGAGCGCGTCGCCGACATCCTCGGTGAGGCGATCGGCTGGACCGCGGCCGAGCGCCAGGTCGCGATCGCCGAGTACCGATCGGCATCGGACCGCGAGTATGGCGTGCCAGCCGTCGGGGAGCGTGAGGAGCGCCTGCAGGCGGTGGCCGGATGAGCGGCGAGAGCGTCACCAACGGCCGCGTGCGACGCGACGGCGTCGTCGAGGTCGCCCGGCTGACCAAGCGGTTCGCCGAGGTCGCCGCGGTGGACGGCGTCTCGTTCCGGCTGGAGCCGGGGACGTTCTACGCGCTCCTCGGGCCGTCGGGCTGCGGCAAGACGACGCTCCTCCGCATGCTTGCCGGGTTCGAGCAGCCGACGTCCGGCGAGATCTTCATCGACGACGAGCCGGTCGCCGGCGTGCCGCCCTACAAGCGCCGGGTCAACACCGTCTTCCAGCACTACGCCCTGTTCCCGCACATGGACGTGGCGAAGAACGTGGGCTACGGGCTGCGCCAGCACCGCCCGTCACCATCGAAGGAGGAGCAGGAGCGGCTGGTGACCCAGGCGCTCGACCTCGTCCGGCTGCGCGGCTACGAGCACCGACGGTCATGGGAGCTGTCGGGCGGGCAGCAGCAGCGCGTCGCGCTCGCCCGCGCCCTGATCAACCGCCCGAGCGTCCTGCTCCTCGACGAGCCGCTCGGCGCGCTCGATCTCAAGCTGCGACGCGAGATGCAGGTCGAGCTGAAGCAGCTCCAGGAGCAGGTCGGCGTCACCTTCATCTTCGTCACCCACGACCAGAACGAGGCGTTCTCGATGGCGGATCGCGTCGCGGTGATGCGGGACGGCGTCATCCTGCAGGATGGGCCGCCGGCAGCGATCTACGACCGTCCGGTCGATAGCTGGGTGGCGAGCTTCATCGGTCAGATGAACTTCTTCGGCGGGATCGTCGAGGAGTCCGGGCCGATCGGCGCCGTCCGGCTTTCGGATGGCCCGACCCTGCGCGGCAGCATGCCCGACGAGCCACTGCCGACCGGCAGCGAGGCACTCATCGCGGTCCGACCGGAACGCATCACCATCGGGACCGATGCATCGAACGGCCATGCCGCCGGCCAGGACCGCGTGCACTTCCGCGGGCGGCTCGTGCGATCGGTCTTCCTGGGAGACCAGGTGGAGTTCACCGTCGAGACACGCGAGCTCGGCCCGGTCCTGATCCGCGTACCGAACGTGAAGCTCGGCGTGACGAGCGGCGTTTCCGAAGGAGAGGAGGTGGAGATCGGCTGGACACAGGATGTCGCGCGAATCGTTGTTCGCCGGCAGTGAGCCGGTAATGGGGGACAGGAGGACCGATCCCAGTGACCGATGAACGGGAATCCACTACCACTGGCGGCGTCCAGCGTGCGGGCGCCACGTCTCCCACGGCCCTCGAGCGCTTCCTCGAGAGCGGAATCAGCCGCCGTCGCTTTCTGACCCTGTCGGGCAGCAGCCTCGCCGCGGCCATCCTCGCGGCGTGCGCGCCGTCGATCGGCCGGCCCTCGCCGAGCGGTGGCGCAACCGGCGGAAACCTGGGCGACACCCTGTCGCTCGCAACCTGGCCGAACTACCACAGCGACGAGACGTTGAAGGCCTTCACCGCCAAGACCGGTGTCCAGATCAACGTCGGGGTCTACGGCTCGACCGAGGAGATGGAGGCGAAGCTTCGCGCGGGCAACTCGGGGATCGACATCGCCGTGCCCAGCAACTATGCCGTGCAGGGCTGGACGAAGGACGGTCTCGTCGAGGCGTTGGACTACTCGAAGCTGCCCAACGCCAACCTGAAGGACTGGGACCCGCTCTTCGTCGACCAGGAGTTCGATCCCGGCAACAAGTACACCATTCCGAAGAACTGGGGCACCACCGGCATCGCCTTCCGGACCGACAAGGTGACCGATGCGCCCGCATCGTGGAAGGACTTCTTCGCGATGGCCGGCGACAAGTACACCGGCAAGACCGTCATCGTCGATCACCAGATCTCGTCGCTCGGCTCCGCGGCCGTGGCGATGGGCTTCTCGTTCAACACGATCGACCCCGGCGAGCTCAAGCAGGTCGAGGACATGCTCACCGCGCTCAAGCCGAAGCTGTACGCGATCAGCAGCGACGTCCAACCGCCGCTGCGCAACTACGACTCGTGGATGACGATCGCGTGGACCGGCGACGGCGTCCAGGTGGTGCGCGACAACCCGGACACCGCCAAGTACGTCGTCGCCAGCGACGGTGGCGAGCTCTGGGTGGACAGCTGGTCGATCGCGGCGGACGCACCCCACAAGGCGGCGGCGTATGCCTTCCTCGACTTCATCCTCCAGCCGGAGCAGAGTGCCAAGGACACCGAGTTCTGCCTCTTCCCGCACGCCAACCCCAAGGTGAAGGAGCTCGTCTCGAAGGACGTGGCCAACAACGAGGTCATCTATCCGCCGGCTGCGCTGCTTCAGAAGCTGACCTTCGCGACCTCCGAGACGTACAACAGCCCGCTCCGCGCGGAGACCTGGGCGCGCATCAAGTCGTCGTCGTAGGAGCTCGTCTTGGTGAGCAGCTCGAGGAGGGCGAGGGATGGATAGACGCGGTCGGCGCGGCGTGCTGCTGCTGCCGGCGACGCTCTGGTACCTCGCCTTCCTCGTCGCCCCGCTCACCGTTCTGCTGATCTTCTCGTTCGGCGTGCGCGCGCCGAACGGCGGCTATCAACCGGCGCTCAGCTTCGAGCAGTACCTGAGCCTCGAGACGCGGCTGACGCCGTTCCTCAACACGATTCAGCTCGGGTTCGTCGGCACCGTCGCCTGCCTGCTGGCCGCCTACCCGCTGGCCTACTACCTGGTGACCCGCGGCGGGTCGCGAAAGATGCTGCTGCTGGCGCTGATCGTCATCCCGTTCTGGACCAGCTTCCTGATCCGGACCTACGCCTGGATGTTCCTGCTGGGCAACAGCGGAATCCCGCGGGTCGTCGAGGCAGCCGGCCTGACCGATCGGCTCCAGCTGCTGAACACGCCGTTCGCGGTGATGCTGGGCATCGTCTACAACTACCTGCCGCTCATGGCCCTGCCGATCTATGTCAGCCTCGAGCGTCTCGACAAGTCGCTCCTCGAGGCCTCGAAGGACCTCGGCGCGGACCGCGTGCGAACCTTCGTGCAGGTGACGCTGCCGCTCTCGGCGCCCGGCGTGATCAGCGGCTGCCTGCTCGTCTTCATCCCGGTGATGGGCGAGTACCTCATCCCGGTCCTGCTCGGCGGCGGCAAGACCTACTTCCTGGGCAACGCGCTCGCCGACCTCTTCCTGCAGTCGCGGAACTGGCCGTTCGGCTCGGCGATCGGCACGGCATTCGTCGCGATCATGCTCGTGGTGGTGGGGATCTACACCTGGCTCACCGGCAGGCTGGCCCGATCGCGACCGGACGCGCAGCTGCTGTGAACGGGGAGCGCTGGGTGAACCGGCTGATGCGCGCCTATGCCGTGGCGGTCTACATCTTCCTGTTCGCGCCGATCGTCGTGGTGGTCGTCTTCAGCTTCAACGCCGGGCGGCACGTCGCCGAGCTGACCGGTCTCTCGTTGCGCTGGTACGAGGAGGCGTGGAGCAACCAGTTCGTGCTGCGCGCGCTGCGCAACAGCCTGTTCATCGCGTTCACCTCGGCGACGCTCGCCACCATCATCGGCACGCTGTCCGCAGTGGCGCTCTCCGGTGCGCGTCCGTGGGCGCGGCGCATCTTCGAGCAGCTGACGTACGTCGCGATCATCGTGCCGGGGATCGTGATCGGCATCTCGACGCTCATCTTCGTGGTGACCCTCTTCGACTGGATCAACCCATGGCTGCTATTCCTCTGGCCAGGCGGCAGGCCGCCGCAGCTCGGCCTGGGCGCGTACACCGTGGTCGCGGCGCACACGATGTTCACCTCCGCGGTCGTCAACGTGCTGGTGCGTACGCGCATGGCCGGGATGGACCGATCCCTCATCGAAGCGTCCGAAGATCTCTACGCGACGCCATCGCGTACGTTCTGGCAGGTGACGATCCCGCAGCTGCTGCCGTCGATCGTCGCCGGCTTCCTGCTGGCCTTCACGTTCAGCTTCGACGACTTCATCGTCGCGTTCTTCACCGCCGGCCAGGACCAGACGCTCCCCATCTTCCTGTTTGCGTCGATCCGCCGAGGCGTGACCCCGGTGGTGAACGCCATCGCATCGGTCCTGCTGCTCGTCACGGTCACCTCGCTGGTCATCGCCTGGTTCGTGGGCGTCCAGCGAGGGCGTCGTCTTCGCTCGCGTCCGGCCGAAGGCGAAGATCCGATCCTGTCCGTCGGCGATCCGGTCGAGATGCTGACATGAGCATCGCACGGCGCCCGCTGCTGACCGACGTCGTGCGCGACGAGCTCATGCACGCCATCGCGTCGGGCGAGTTCGCGCCCGGCGCGAAGCTGCCGAACGAGTCGCTGCTGTCCGAGCGGTTCGCGGTGAGCCGCGCGACGATTCGCGAGGCGGTCGGCACGCTCGTCGAGCAGGGCTACCTCCAGCGGATCCACGGCTCGGGCACCTACGTCCTGGCGCGACCGCGGCTCGAGAACTCGCTCGATGTCAACTTCAGCTACACCGAGCTGATCGCGGCCAGCGGGCGCACGCCGGGCGAGCGGTGCGTGAGCCTGCGACGCGAGCCGGCATCGGGCGAGGTCGCCGATGCACTGGCCATCACCGAGGACGCGGAGGTGGTCCGTCTCGAGCGGGTGCGCACCGCCGACGGCGCACCGGTCATCTTCTCGATCGACCACCTTCCCGGACACATCGTCGACAGCACCGTCGCCGAGGAGCGCCTGCAGCACTCGATCTACGCGCTGCTCGCGGAGCTCGGCCACCCGGTCCACCATGGAGAAGCGACGCTGCAGCCGGACATCGTCGACCAGGCGATGGCCGACATCCTTCAATGCCCGCCTGGCTCGCTCGTTCAGCGCCTCGACCAGGTCGACTTCGGCACGGACGGCGAGCGCCTGATGTACAGCCAGGAGTGGCACCTGCCCCCCGTGATCGAGCTTCGCGTGTTTCGCCGAGGGCCCGGCGATATCCGTTCTGACGCCAACGGGGCGTGAACGCGCTCAGCAGCGCGAGCCGGGCTTCATCGTTGGTGGCGGGCCGTCGAAGGCGTGCGCCACGGCGGAGGCGACGCGATCCCAGTCGGCCGGCGTGAGAACCGGGTTGTAGACGTCGAACAGCAGGTGGCTCTCGACCGGGCCGGCGTCGATCTCGAGCATGTCGGGCACCGATGCCAGCGGCAGGTTGGTCCACAGGCTCTCGCGCGCGACGTCGAGCACGGCCGGCAGGTCGCCGAGCGGGTCGCAGCGCAGCTCGCGCCCCAGGGCCTGGACGACCTGCTGCTGGCGCTTCATCCGGTTGAAATCGCCGTCCTGGTGCCGTGTGCGGGCGTAGGCCAGCGCATGCCAGCCGTCGAGATGCTGCTTGCCGGCCGGGAAGTAGAGCTCGACGAGGTGGCCGCCATCGGGCGGGCGGTACTTCGCGTCGTAGACCGGCTGCGGGATGGTGAGCGTGATGCCGCCGATGGCATCGACCAGCTTGACGAAGCCGTTGAGGTCGGCGACGACCATGCCGTCGAGCTGCACGCCGAAGAGCCGCTCGGCCATCCCGCTCAGCGCCTTCAGCCCACGCTCGTCACCGCCGGGGAACAGCTCGGGATGCTGGTTGGCGTAGACGTACAGCGCGTTGGCGTACTCGTGCGCCGCGCAGCCGCAGCTGAAGGCAGATGCGGCCGGCTCGGGCAGTGGCACCCCGAGCGTGTAGCGCGGCAGCGAAAACGCGGCGACCCGGCCCGAGGCGACGTCGATCGAGACGAGGATGATCGCGTCGGCGCGCATGCTCCATCGGCCAGGTCCGGCATCGGAGCCGATGAGCAGGACGTTCAGGCGCCCATCGGCCGCCCAGGCGGGCGTCGGCGACGGCGTCGGCGTCTCGACCGCCGAGGGTGAAGGCGAGGCTGACGGCGACGGCGCCGGGATGCCGGAGGGCATCGGTCCAAGGCTGGGAGAGGGCGCGACCGGTGGGCCGGCCGGATCGAAGACCGCGGCCAGCGTCTGGTGTGCGCTCCAGCCCAGGTAGGCGACCCAGCCGTGGCTGTAGACGGTGATCGCCAGCAGCCCGACCAGCACGAGCAGCGACCCGGCGCGGAGCCGCGCCTCGGGGTGACGCCGCCGGCTGAGGCGGTAGGCGTCGATGATCGCCCACGAGCGGTAGACCAGCAGCGCCATGCTGAGCGCGACGGCGCCGAGCAGGAAGGCCGGGTTGAGCAGGGCACGCAGGATGAGCGGCCGGTCGAGAAGGAACGCCGCGGCAGCGAGGATCGCGATCGCGACGATCGGCAGGGCGAGGAGCAGGCCGCGGCGCACTGCGCCGGCGAGCAGCTGGCCGAGGCCGGGCAGCAGGAACGAGAGGAAGCCGGCGAGGGTCGGCGATGAACGCAGCGCGCGGCGAATCGAATGGCTCGGGAACATTCGCGAGCGGATCATAGCGAGCAAGCGCATCCTCGTAGCGACGGCGTGCGACGCGACATCGTTGCATCGGTCTGCGCTAATCTCCGAAGGCATGACGATGGTCGACGAGCCGCTGCGCATCGAGGGGCTGGTCAAGCGCTACGGCAAGGTCGAGGCGGTGCGCGGCATCGACCTGGTGGTGCGGGCGGGCGAGGTGTTCGGCTTCGTCGGACCCAACGGCGCCGGCAAGTCGACGACCATCCGCTGCATCCTCGATCTCCTCCGACCGTCGGCCGGGCGGATCGCCCTGTTCGGCCAGGACCCGCGCGTCGACGGCGCGCGACTGCGCGAGCGGGTGGCCTACGTCCCCGGCGAGCTGCGTCTGCCCGAACGGATGACCGGTCGCCAGTTCCTGCGCTCGGTCGGACGGTTGCGCCACGGCTTCGACCGACAGCGCGTCGAGGCACTGGCCGACCGATTCAAGCTCGAGCTCGACCGCAACATCCGCCACCTGTCGAGTGGCAACCGGCGCAAGGTCAGTGTCCTGTCCGCCTTCCTGTCCGATGCGGACCTGCTCATCCTCGACGAGCCGACGGGCGGTCTCGATCCGCTGATGCAGCACGAGTTCCTCGAGCTCGTGCGCGAGCGGCGTGCCGCCGGGGCGACCGTCTTCCTGTCGTCGCACATCCTCTCCGAGGTGCAGAGCGTCGCGGACCGGCTCGCGGTCCTGCGCAGCGGCAAGATCGTCACGCAGGGCACGGTTGCCGAGGTTCGCGGACTCGCCAGCCAGCGGGTCGAGGTCTGGTTCGAGACCGATGCACCGGCGGGCCTGCTCCAGATCCCGGGCCTCGGCGAGGCACGCGTCGAGGGGCGCCAGTTCACCGCGGTGCTCACCGGCTCGGCGCGACCCCTGATCGATTCCCTGGCGGGCATGCCGATCACCTCGATCCAGATCCAGGAGCCCGATTTGGAGGAGGCGTTCCTGGGCCTGTACGAGGAGGAGCCGGAGTCGTGAGGCGCGCCTGGGAGCTCGTCGCCATCGCGCTGCGCGGCGCACGCCGCGCCGGTCTGGTGTGGGGCCTGAGCCTGGCGGCCCTGGTCGTTCTGACCGTCGCGTTCTGGCCGTCGTTCCGCGACGAGCCGGGGCTCCAGGAGATCGTCAAGGGGATGCCTGATGCGCTGGTCCAGGCCTTCGGCCTCTCCGACTTCGGGACGCCCGAGGGCTTCCTGCGCGGCAACCTGTACGCCGTGCTCGCCCCGCTGCTGCTCGCCGTGGCGGGGGTGCTGATCATGAACGGCCAGACGGCGTCCGACGAGGACTCCGGCCGGATGGAGGCCTACCTTGCCCAGCCGGTGACGCGCGCGGCCGTATTCCTCGGGCGCGCGGCGGGCGTGGTGGCGTGGCTCGTGGGCATCGGTCTGATCCTGCTTGCTGCGCAGCTGGCGGCGGATGCCGTCTTCGGACTGGGGATCGCGACCGACCGGATCGTTGCCACTGTCGTGCTCTGCGTGCTGCTGGGCGTGCTGCACGCCGGGCTGGCGGCCCTCGTCGCCGGCTGGACCGGACGGCCGGGGCTGGTGCTCGGGATCGGGATGGCGGTCGCGGTGCTCGGCTACGTGATGATCGCGCTGTTCCCGATCAGCGACGTGCTCGCCCCGTGGCGGCATGCCTCACCGTGGGATTGGGCGCTGGGCGGGGATCCGCTGAAGACCGCCACCGAGGCGTGGCGCTACGCGGCGCTCGGGGTTCCGGCGCTGCTGCTGATCGGGATCGGAACGTGGCTGTTCGGGAATCGCGACGTGGAGGCCGGGTAGGGTCCGGCTACGCGCGGCCGGCGCGCGAGTCGGACAGGGCGCGGCGCGCGAAGCCATGGCCGATGGCGTACATCCGCAGGCCGCGCAGGCCGCGGACGTCGAGCTTCTCGGCGGCGTTGGCCACGTGGCGACGCACGGTATGCAGGCTGATGCCGAGCGCATCGGCGATCCACAGCGGCGATCGGCCGTCGCCGAGCAGGCTGACGATCTCCCGCTCGCGCGGTGAGAGCTGCTCCCCCGTGCGCAGCCAGCGAAGCGAGTCGTCGAGCACCACGCCGGCGATCTCGGAGTGCAAAAACGTGTGGCCGGCGGCGACCGCACGTACCGCTGCGGTGAGGTCCTGGACGGTCGCTCCCTTGACCAGGTAGCCGGCGGCGCCGTTGAGGAACGACTGCCGGACCGTCTCGGCATCGGCGAACATCGACAGGATCAGGATTCGCGCATGGTGCACCCGGCCGCGCAGCAGGCGGATGAGCGGCACACCGTCCTCGTCGTCGAGGCCGATGTCGAGCAGGATCACGTCCGGCTGCGTCTCCACCGCGCGGGCCATCGCCTCGTCGACGCTCGACGCCTCCCCGACGATGCTGAAGGCCGGCTCCTGCTCGAGCAGCATGCGCAGCCCTTCACGCACGACGTGGTGATCCTCGACGAGCAGGATCCGGGTCATCCGTGGGACTCCGCCCCGGCGGCCACCGCAACCGGCGTCGCGGCGACCCGCGCCGGCGCCACCGGCACGAGCAGCGACACGGTCGTGCCGCGGCCAGGCGCGCTCCAGACCTTCAGCTGCCCGCCGATGGTAGCGGCGCGTTCCCGCATGCCGGCCAGCCCCAGGCAGCGCGGCTTCACCGCGGACGGTCGGAAGCCGCGACCGTCGTCGCTGACCTCGAGCAGGAGACCATCGCGGGTGGTATCGACGCGCATCTCGATCGCGCTGGCGGTCGCGTGCCGCACCGCGTTGGCCAGCGCTTCCTGCGCAACGCGGAAGACCTCGACGGTGACCGGCATCGACAGGCCGGCGCCCGCATCGGCTGCCAGGCGGGCCGTTGCGCCGCAGCTGCGCGCCAGCTCGCGGAGCGCGCTGTCGAGGCCTCGCTCCTCGAGCCGCGGTGGCCGCACGCGCTCGGCCGTCGATCGGACCTCGACGATGGCGCTCTCGGCCAGGCGTCGGGCGCGCCGCAGCTGCCCCGCCCGCAGCTTCTCGTCGGGTGAAGCGGCGCCGTCGAGCGCGAGGGACAGGGCGGTGAGCGTCTGGCCGATCCCGTCGTGCAGGTCGCGCGACAGGCGCTTGCGTTCCTGCTCGGCCGCGGTCACCAGCCGTTCACGCGCGCCGCGATACAGCCGCGCATAGCGTTCGACCGCGGTGCGCTCGCGATCGGCCATCCAGGCGACGACGATCGCGATGGTGAACATCAGCGGCCACTCGGTGAGGTCGAGCGGCTCGATCTCGCGCTCGAAGATCGGCAGCAGGAAGTAGCCGAGCATGGCCACCGACGCCGCACCGATGCGCTGGTACGTCACCGTCCTGCCGAAGACGAAGGCGTCGATGGTCAGGACCACGAAGACCACGTGGAACAGGAGCTCCGGCGGCCCGTG
Source organism: Candidatus Limnocylindria bacterium (assembly GCA_035708065.1). Taxonomy (GTDB): domain Bacteria; phylum Chloroflexota; class Limnocylindria; order QHBO01; family QHBO01; genus JAICUY01. The sequence goes on from DASSTC010000020.1 coordinate 15,883, forward strand.
CTGGAAGTACGCCGCCGCGACGAAGGCGATCGCGACCAGGTCGAGCACGACCAGGATCCGGTGCAATCCGATTCGCTGCAGGCGCGTGCGCAGGTCGCGGAAGGCGAATGCTTCCGTGGCGCGGCGATCGCTCGGGTGGCTCGTCCTCGGACGACGAATGGTCATCTTCCGCTCGGTCAAATGGTCACTCGTGACTATAGGACCGCGCGTCCAGCGGTCACACCCTCAGGACGGCACGCGCGCGATGATCTGCGCTGCGCCATTCAGCCGATGCGGCACACGGAGGCAGACATGCGCTTGCACCACTCACCACTGGCCCGATTCATCCCGCTCATCGCCGCCCTGGCGCTGACCGCCTGCTCGCAGACCGCCTCGCCATCGCCGACGGCCGGCGGCGGTGGCGGCGGCGGCACCGGCACGACGGTCAACGTGACGCTCTCCGAGTTCAAGGTCGAGATGGACAAGACCCAGGTCCCCGCCGGGAACGTCACGTTCCAGGTCAAGAACGGCGGCACGATCGTCCACGAGTTCGTCGTGTTCAAGACCGATGACGCCGCCGACGCGCTGCCCAAGGCGTCCGAGGACGACGAGGTCAACGAGGACGACGCCACGCTGACGTCGATGGGCGAGGTCGAGGACGTCGAGGCCGGCTCGACGAAGTCGTTCAGCGCCGACCTGCAGCCCGGGAAGTACGTCGCGATCTGCAACGTCGAGGGCCACTACGGCAGCGGCATGCACATCTCGTTCACGGTGCAGTAGGGGGCACCAGCCGGCCGCCGACCCACACGCGCCGCACCCCGAGGACCTCGTCGAGCTCGACGAGGTCCGCTCGCAACCCGACCTCGATCCGGCCGCGGTCGTCGAGGCCGAGCAGGTGCGCCGGATTGCGGCCGGCGGCGGCCACGGCATCGGTCAATGCGATGCCGGACGCGACGAGGTTGCGAACCGCGCTGTCCAGCGCGATCACCGAGCCGGCGAGCGTGTCGCTGCCGGCAAGCGTCGCTCGGCCGTTGCGCAGCTCGACGTCGAGGTCGCCCAGCCGTGCGTGGCCGTCGGAGGTGCCGGCGAGCGACAGCGCGTCGCTCACCAGGAAGAGCCGGTTCGCCGGCTTGGAGCGGGCGACCAGCCGGTAGAGGACCGGGTCGACGTGGGCGTCGTCGGCGATGAGCTCGACCGCGACCCCGTCATCGGCCAGCGCCGCGGCGGCGAGTCCGGGACGACGGTGGGAGAGCCCGCTCATCGCGTTGAACAGGTGCGTCGTCGAGCGGGCACCGGCGGCGTACCCCGCGCGCGCCTGCTCGAGCGTCGCGTCGGAGTGGCCGAGCGACACGACCACGCCCCGTTCGACGAGCCGGGCGATGAGCTCGAGCGCGCCGTCGAGCTCGGGCGCGACCGTGGTGAGCCGCAGGCCGTCGAGCATCGGCTCGAGATCGGCGGCTGGCACGTCGGCCGGCCGTCGCAGGTGCCGCTGGTCGTGGGCACCCTTGCGCTCGGGCGCCAGGAATGGACCCTCGAGGTTGAAGCCCAGCGGCTGGGCGCCGTCGGCGGGTGCCTCCCAGCCTCGAACGTCCTGCGCAAACCGATGCAGCCCGTCGAGCGGCGCGCTCACCGCCGTCGGCAGGAACGACGTGACGCCGCGACGCACCAGCGCGGCGGCCATCCCGTCGAGCGCCGCGTGGCCGGCCATCGCGTCGTGGCCGCCCCAGCCGTGGACGTGGAGGTCGACGAAGCCCGGCACGATGTACGGGCCGGTGGCGCCCGCCGGGTCGGGAGTGATGCCGCCGACCAGCCCGCCGTCGATCGTCAGGCGGCCGGGAACGACGCCATCGTCCCGAACGATGCGGCCGAGCAGCTCGTCGCTCATCGGTCTCCCGGCGGGGGATCGACGTCGAACCGGACGTCGAGGGCGTAGCGCTCGGCGGCATAGCGCGATTCGGTCGCCTCGAGCGGCTCGCCGTGACGGTTCTCGATGACGCGCCGCTCGACGAGGAGCGGGGCGGCGGGCGGCAGCTCCAGCAGGCGTGCCTCTTCCGCGGTCGCGGTGGCCGCCAGGATCGTGCCGCGACCGCGACGCAGCGCGTGCCCGGCGCGTGCCATCGCCTCGTGCAGGGAGCCGCGCTCGAGATCGGCGGCCATGACGGCCGGCGCGCACCGCTGGTCGAGGATGGTCGTCTCGAGAGCGATCGGATCCTCGTCGGCATAGCGGATGCGGCGCAGGACGACCACCGGGGTGCCCGGCGCCTGGCCCAGCTCGCGTGCCTCGGCGGCCGATGCCGGACGGACCACGCGCTCCAGTAGCCGCGAGTGCGGCTGCCGGCCGCGGCGGCGCATCTCGTGGCTGAAGGTCATCAGTCGATCGGCGCGTCGGTGTGCCGGCGGCAGGGCGACGAAGCTGCCGCGCCCGGGCTGCCGGGCGACGATGCCGTCCTCGGTCAGGCGCTGCATCGCATGGCGGACCGTCATGCGGCTCACCTCGAACTCGCGGCAGAGCTCGGCTTCCGACGGGAGGCGGGCACCTGGCTCGAGCTCGGCGATCCGGCTCCTGAGCTCGTGCTCGATCACGCGGTACTGGGGTCGCACGTCGAGGAGCGCCACGCGCGGATTATCGGCGATCGGTGGGCAGCTGCGGCTCAGGCGCGGCCGGCGGCCTCCTCGTCGGCGCGATCGCGACCGGCGAGCCGGATGAGGTCCTCGTGCAGCTCGAACCAGGCGGTGTGGTAGCTGTCGACCCGTGGCGACGCGACGTACCGTTGGTCACCGTCGGTCGCCAGCGCGACCGCCCGGTCGAGCCGAGCGGCATAGCCGGCGAAGCGCGGCAACACGCCCGCCAGCGGCGACAGCCAGACGACCATCTCGGCCTGGAGCGTCGCCAGATCGCGCAGCACCGAAGCGTCGTATGCGGTGTCGGTGTGGTCGTTGAAGGTCTGCTGGCCGTCGACCTCGCGCAGCTGCCAGGCGGTCACGATCCGCTTCACGCGCTGGTCGAGCGGATGGAATGCCTCGAGCGTGGCGCCGCTGCGCTCATCGCCGTAGGCAGCCCGGTCGGCGGCAAACAGCTGCGCTGCCGTCGTTCGGCCGTTGGCGGTCAGCCGCACGCCATCTGCAACGTGCTCGACGAGCGCGGCCGAGACCGCCTCGTCGATCAGCGCGGCGACTGCCGAGCCATCGGTCATGAGCGTTTCGGCGAGCCGCTCAGCGCTGAGCGTCCCGACGATCGCCAGGGCGCGAACGAGATCGTCGGCGGTCGACGACGAGTCGACGCGATCCTGGGCAGCCGAGCCGGGAGTGGCGGTCGGAGCAGCGATCACCACGCCGCGGTCGCGCGCCCAGTCAAGCAGGGTCGCAGCCTCGGGCGGGATCTCCCAGGCGCCCTCGAGGCGGCCCGCGAAGACCTCGCCGCTCGTCCCGTCGATGCTGATCTCGTCGCCGGCATCGAACCAGCGGTCGCCGATCTTCACGCCGGACCCGCTCGGCTCGACCGAGGCCGCGCCCACGACCGCCGGGATGCCCCAGCCACGGGCGACGACGGCGGCGTGGCTCGCCAGCCCGCCCCGCGCCGTGAGCACGCCGGCCGACGTCGCCATGCCGCCCACGTCCTCGGGCGAGGTCTCGGCCCGGACGAGGATCACCGATCGGCCGTCCCGCGCGGCAGCCTCGGCCGCGGCCGCGCTCGTCGCGATCTCGCCGCTCGCCACGCCCGGAGAGGCGGGCAGCCCGGTGGCGATCGGGGCCGCCGCATCCGTCCGCACGAAGACGCGCGGTGGTTCGGCCAGCAGGTGGGCGACCCGCCGGACCGCGTCGTCGTGCGAGCACGGGAAGTCGGCGTCCTCGGCCATCTCGATCGCCATGCGCAGCGCCGCGCGCGGGCTGCGCTTGCCGACGCGGACCTGCAGCATCCACAGCCGTCCCTGCTCCACGGTGAACTCGATGTCGCACAGGTCGGCGTAGTGGCGCTCGAGACGATCGGCGTGGCGCGCGAGCTCGGCGCCGACCGCGGGGAGCCGACGCTGTAGCACCTCGAACGGCTCGGTGGCATGCGTCCCGGCGACGACGTCCTCGCCCTGGGCGTCGAACAGGATGTCCCCGAAGAGCACCCGTTCGCCGGTCGATGGGTTGCGGGTGAACAGGACGCCGGTGCCCGAATCGCTCCCGCGGTTGCCGAAGACCATGGCCTGCACGGTCACCGCCGTGCCGAGGTCGTCGGCGATGCCTTCGCGCGCGCGGTACGCGACGGCGCGATCGCTGTTCCAGGAACGGAACACGGCCTCGATCGCCGCATGCAGCTGCTGCCACGGGTCGTCCGGTGGCTCCTCGCCGATCACCTGGCGGTAGCCCTCGCGCAGCCGGCGCCGGCAGTCGGCGGCGAACTCGGGATCGCCGACGGCGCGCGCGAAGCCGTCGATCGTGGCCGAGGTCAGCCCGACGTTGAGGATGGTGTCCATCATCCCGGGCATCGACACCGGGGCGCCCGAGCGCACGCTCACCAGCAGCGGGTCGGCGGGGTCGCCGAAGCGCCGGCCGACGCGTTCGCCCAGGCGCGCCAGCTGGGCGCGCAGCTCGTCGTCGAGGCCTGCCGGCCAGGCGCCCCCGAGGAAGGCACGGCATGCATCGGTGCTGATCGTGAACCCGTCGGGCACGGGGAGCCCGAGCTCGCGGGCCATGATCGACAGGTTGGCGCCCTTGCCGCCGAGCAGGCGCGTCAGCTCGACCGGCTCGAGGTCGATCGCCTCGTCGAAGGCATGCGCGTAGCGTGTGGTCACGCGTGTGATCTCCCCGTCATCGGTGCTGCATTATCATCGATCATCGATAACCCGACGACCAGTGGCGTGGCAGGCGAGCGTGGAGTGACCGTCAGCATGAACGAGGCGATCCTCGATCAGTTCCTGGGCAGCGACGAGTTTCCGATCGAGTGGGCATCAGACCAGGAGCGGCAGCTCTTCTGGGTCTTCGACGACCTGCACTGCCCGCATCCGCTGAGCCCGATGTTCTTTGAGATCGGCGGCTGGTGGCTGACCTGCGATCACATGTTCCGCCGTTTCGGGACGCCGTTCGCCTGCGACTGGATCACGAAGAAGGTGAACGGCTACCTGTACACGGCCGCCGTCCCGGCCGATCCGGCGTGGAAGGTCGATGCCATGGAGTACGGCGCGCGCTACGGCGCACGGGTGCCGCTCGACGACGACTATGCCGCCCGCATGGGCGCCTACCTCGACACCGCGCTGCCGGTCTACGGCCTGCACTTCGCCGACTGGTGGCGCGACCGGCTCGTTCCGGAGATGCAGCGCAACTTCGCGTTCCTGGAGGAGCAGCTCGACCGCCAGGACGAGATGACGCTTGCGGACC
>DASSTC010000021.1:0-22717 GCA_035708065.1 Candidatus Limnocylindria bacterium
GCGGGCTGGTCTGCGGAGCCATGTAAGTGCCTCCCGTCCGCGGACCGCATACCTGCTGAAGAGCGCACCATGCTCGGCGAGGCGGCGACGATTCGTCGTCCCCTCGGCGAGGATGATCACCGGCACGACGGTGCCAGCTGAGCAGCCGATCTCGGCGGCCACGTGGCGACCGACGCGCGCCTTGACGTCGAGCGTGCCGAGCTACCGCCGGCTTACACATGTCGCGTTCTCGGAATAGAGTCATCGGATGATCGAGCCGAGCAGCGGCCGGACGACGACTTCGGGACCCGGCGCACCGCTGCTGCTCGGGTTCGCGGCGACCGCCGCGCTCGTCATCGGCGTTCTCATCGGCTTCCAGCTCGGATCAGGCCAGGAGCGGGTGCGCACCGTGATCGTCGGCGGAAGCGGCGAACCCGCTGGGAGCGGCGAGCCGACCGGGGAACCGCGCGGCGACGGCGCGGACGAGCTGGCGGGAGGTCGCATCCAGGTGCCGCGCGTCGACAACGAGCTGGTGCAGGCCTACTACGCCAACCTGCGCCAAGCGTCATGGGTGGTGTGCAGCGATGCCGCCGCGCTGGTGTGCACGCCGGCGAAATCAGCACTGGTGGACGGACGCCGCGGATTCGCTGCACCCGAGACGTACCTGGACCAGGTGCCGACGGCGGACGTGCCCGCGCCGGCGCGGATCTATCTGGCCGGCAACCTCGAGCACGTCTGGATCGGCGCGGCCGACGTCCCGCAGCCGCAGGGATGGAAGCGGCTGCTTGGAGTCACGCTCAACGGGTCGGTCCAGTTCATCGATCTGGGCGACCTCCCGCCGGGGCGATACATCGTCGTGGATCGCTCGCAAAACGCGTTCAACGACAACGGACCGATCACCCGCGCGCTGACCATCCACGTCGGGTCGACCGCCGACTGAGTCCGGCGCCGGCGCCTGACGGCGACGGTCGGTGCGCCCGGGTGCATCGGTATACTCGGCCGCATGAGCCGCACGATCGAGCTGCTGACCGGTCTGATGCTGCTCGTCATCGGCCTGCTGGTGCTCGCCAGCGACATGTTGAGCCGATGGTTCGGCAGCCTCGGCATCAGCGACGAGGTGCTCGCCTGGTGGCCGGTGCTGCTCATCGGCCTGTCGCTCTTCTTCCTCGTTCCGGCGCTCGCCGGCCGCCAGCACCCGCGGCTGCGGGCCGGGATGGTGATCCCCGGCGCGATTCTCGCGGGCGTCGGCGCCGCGCTGCTGTACAGCAGCCTGACCGATCGCTGGGGCGCGTGGAGCTACCTCTGGACCGTGGCGCCGTTCAGCTTTGGCCTGGGGATGTACGCCGCTGGCTGGATCGCCGATGCGCCGGCCTTCAAGTGGATCGGTTCGGGCATCGCCGCCGGGTCGGTCGTCGCCTATCTCGCCTTCGCCACGGCGTTCGGTGGCGAAGCCTTCCGGCTCGTCGGGGCGCTGGGGATCATCGCCCTCGGGCTGGCGCTCACCGTCGGCGGCCTGGCCGAGCGGCTCAGCCGCAAGTCAGCCGCCTAGCGCGATCGGGTCGCGCACAGCGCGAAGGGCGACTGGGCTACTCCTGGTGCGCGTACCACACGTTGCCCGGTCCGGCGTAGCTGTTGCCCTCGCCCCAGATCGCGTGGGTACGGCCGGCCGCGTCGACGTCGAGCTCGAAGTAGTCGCCATACGGCTGCAGGAAGCCGTCGTGGGGACTGGCCAGCTTGTACGTGTAGCCCGATGTGTACGCCGACAGCTGCAGTGCATCGGTCCATGTCGTACCACCGTCGGACGAGGACCGGTAGTAGGTGTTCCAGCGCGCGGCCGGGTCGTTGCCGCCGGCGTCCTGGCCGTTCCGATCGTCCATCCAGGCGATCCGCACGTCGCCACTGCCGGCGGCCGCGATGGCCGGGAAGGCCTCGTTGGCGTCGGGCGGCGCATCCGAGACGTTCGCCGCGGGAGACCACGTCGCGCCGCCATCGGTCGAGCGCGCGAAGAACAGGTCGTTTGCCGCGTAGCGGGCGCGGTTGGCGTTCCACAGCACGTACAGCGTGCCGCCGTCATCCGAGGCGAGCGCCATCTGGGCGCCCCAGTAGTCCCAGCCCGGGCAGCCGCACACCGGCGGTGCCTCGGAGGTGTCGACCAGGCTGCTCGTCCAGCTCGCGCCCCCGTCGCTCGACGAGGTGACGTACAGGTTGATCTCGCCCTTCGCCTGGCCGTTGCGGCGCACGCCATTCCAGGCGAAGTGGACGCTGCCGTCGGGGGCGACCGTGCCGCCGCTGCCGAGCGAAACGCCGATCTGCGCAGTGCTCGAGATCGGCCGATGCACCGTCCACGTCTCGCCGCGATCGTGCGAGGTGGACACGTAGATCCGCTGCCCGGCGTGGTAGGACAGGTAGACGTTGCCGTCGCGGACGGCGAGGATGTCCTTGTCGGTGCCCTTGTTCAGGCTCTCGACCAGGACCGGTGTCCAGGTTGCGCCGTGGTCGTCGGACCGGGCGACGTACTGGCTCGACTTGTTGTCCTGCATGAACGAGGCGTACAGCGTCGTGCCGTCGGCCGGGTCGACCACGATCTGCGGGTCGTCCTGCCGGGTCGCGGCCGGGGCCAGGGCGCGCGGGTCACTCCAGGTGCTGCCGCCGTCACGCGAGATCTGGAGCTCGGTGTGCGGGCTCGCGCAATCCGCGCAGAACGGGTCGGGGCCGTAGTGGCTCCAGACGACGTAGACGCTGCCCAGCGCATCCGTCGCGATGGCGGGCTCCCAGTCGTCGCCGCCGGCGAAGCCGAGGCGCATCGGGCTGGTGAACGGCGGGGCGGCCGCCGCGATGAGCAGCATGGCGGACACGAGCAACGCAGGCACGGCGAGCGATCGGCGATTCATGCCGAGCACTATCGTCCCGTGCCGGTGAACGCGTCAACGGCGGTGGTGCGTCGCTACGCCACGAAGTTCAGGACGTAGATCACGTAGAAGGCGTAGGCGTGGATCGCCACCGAGAAGACGATCGCGGCACGCGCCGGCAGCGAGATACGGTCGCGCCACACCAGGCCGAGGAGCAGCAGCAGGATCGGCATGGCGTCGAGCATGAATCGGTAGCCGAACTGGGCAAAGCCCCACGATCCATGCATCAGGTCGGGCATGAGCACGAGCACCGCTGCCGCGCCCAATGCGACCGCCACGCGTCCGCGGGCGGCCACGGCCCAGAAGAGGAACGGCGCGGTGAAGGTGATCGCCGTGCCGCTCCACGTCGGGCGCAGGAACGGGACCTGGTCGACCCAGTCGAAGCTCTGGAAGAAGATGGCGTACAGGTTTCGCGGGATGTAGGTGAAGGACACGATCCCGTTGTGGAACCACGGCTCGTCGGTCACCAGCCCGTTGGTGCCCTGGATGCGCGCGTAGCCGAAATCGGTGGGTGAGCCGAAGCGGGCGATGTTGTACGCCGCCACGAGCATCGCCGGAATGGCGAGCGCCAGCAGCAGCTCCGCGTGGCGCCAGCTCGGGCGGTAGCCGTAGAAGCCGAGCAGCAGCGGCAGGGCGAGGCCCATCGGCAGGCGGCTGGCCGCCGCCAGCCCCAGCATCAGCCCGGCGACCCACGGCCACTTCTGGCGAATCGCCAGGTTGAGCGCGATGAGCGTGAAGAAGACGCCGCAGACCTGCGCGTAGTGATGCGTCCCGGCCGATCCGGCGACCCACCAGTGGATGGTGAAGGCGAAGCCGATCACCAGCCATGTCCGGGTCTTGACCGATACGCCCCACGCCGAGAGCATCGACCAGGCGAGCGCCACGTTCGCACCACCCAGGATCGACGACATCACGTTCGACGGCAGCTCGGCGTACCACGGCTGGCTGCCCATCACCGCCACGATCGGCATGAGCGTCAGAGCCGGCGCCGGCGGGAACGGGACCAGCCAGCCGTCGCCGCTGGTCGGCACCAGCTCGAGCCAGGAGCGTCCCTCGATCGTGAAGCGGCCGTGCAGGAACGCGTCGGCCAGCGGCACGTAGACGTCCGTGCCGCTGCCCATTGGTCCCGAGAAGAAGTAGACCACCGCGGCGATCAGCGGCAGGGCGTAGGGCACCAGCGCCCAGCCACGCAGCTGCGTCATCGCCGCGGCGCGGAGCCGCAGCTGTTCCCAGCCGATCGCGGCCGTCCCTTGCATCCGCGCTACGCTAGCAGGCGCGCCACCACCACCGCTACGGCCAGACCGATGCCGCCGGGCGCCGCCATCCGTGGGATCCGCGAGCGCATCTCGCCGAGCGCCGGTGCCACGATCGAGGCGGTCAGCGCCCCCGCCAGCCCGGAGAGCGCGCCGATCACCGCGTGCGCGAGCGTCGGCGATGCCGCGCCGACCTGCCGCTCGCCGGCCATCGCCGCGCCGACGATCACCGTCACCAGCGCGGCGAACAGTGCCGCGCCGAGCGTCCCGGCGAAGGCGCGCGCGCCGCCCATCTGCGTGGCGCCGGTCGCCACGGCGCCGATGACCAGCACGGCGGCAACGAGGATCGTGCCGGGCAGCAGCTCGCCCGCGTCGCGCGGCGGGGCGAGCCAGAACCAGAGCAGCGCGGTGATCGGCGCGGCGAGCATGCCGAGCGCCGCCATCCAGGTCAGCGGACGGGTCCAGTCCTCCGGGTCCTCGGGCGGGACGACCGTTCCGAGCCGGACGCTGATCGGGACGCTGTCGTCGTCGTCCGTCACGCGACGGCCGCCTGGGGTTCCTCGGCGACCGATGGTGTCGGCGCGAGCCGCAGGCCCAGGATCCGCGCCCCGAGCTCACGCACCATCCAGCCTGCCTGCACGATGACCGCGCGATCGTTCGAGGCGTGGCACATCCCGGCCAGGGCGTGGAGCTCGGGCAGGGCGGCCGGCGTGTCGAGGTCGTCGTCCATGGCGGCCAGGAAGCGGCGGCGGTGCTCGGCGACGACGGGGTCCAGCTTCGCGGGGTCGGCGAGCGCCGGCGCGAGCGGCTCGATCTCCTCGGCGACGCGGCAGGCGACGCGCAGCCGCGCGGCCTGCACGGCCGACGCCGCGAGCGCAGCCTCGTCGTAGTGGACCTCGCTGCGGTAGTGGTTCGAGACGAGGTAGTGGCGGATCGCGTCGCCCGGATACGAGGCGAGGAGATCGCGCACCAGCACCAGGTTGCCGAGCGATTTGCTCATCTTCTCGCCCTCGTGCGCGAGCATGCCGGCGTGCATCCAGTAGCCGACGAACGGCCGCTTGCCGGTCGCGCCTTCGCTCTGGGCGATCTCCGATTCGTGGTGCGGGAAGATCAGGTCGGCGCCCCCGCCGTGAATCTCGAACTGCTCGCCGAGGTAGGTCATGCTCATCGCCGAACACTCGATGTGCCATCCGGGTCGGCCCGCGCCCCAGGGTGACGGCCACGCGGGCTCGTCGGGAGCCGACGGCTGCCACAGCACGAAGTCGAGCGGATGGCGCTTGCCGGGGAGATCAGGCACATTGCCGCGCTCGTTGGCGATCGGCAGCATCGCCTCGCGGGGCAGGTGCGACAGCTCGCCGTAGTGCGGGTCGGAGTCGATGCTGAAGTAGACGTGCCCGCCGGCCTGGTAGGCGTGCCCGCGGTCGAGCAGCGCGCCGATGAGCGTCTGCATCTCGTCGATGTGCTCGGTGGCGCGCGGGTATCGGTCGGGCGGCAGCCAGTTGAGCGCGGCCATCTCGGTCAGGAACGTGGTGACGTGGCGGTTGCCGAGCGCGAGGTAGTCCTCGCCGAGCTCGCGCGCCTTGCGCAGGAGATCGTCGTCGACATCGGTCAGGTTCTGGACGTACCGAACGTCGTGCCCGAGATACTCGAGATACCGATGCAGCACGTCGAAGCTCACGTAGGTGAAGGCGTGGCCGAGATGCCCGGTGTCGTAGGGCGTGACGCCGCACACGTACAGCCCGACAGGCTCGCCGTCGAGCGGCTCGAAGGGGACGGTCTCGCCACGGCGAGCGTCGTGGATGCGCAGGGTCACGCTATGGATTCTAGAGCGCTCCGACGGAAGACAGGGCGGTGGACAACCGGTCGTACAATCCCGGTTCGCCGCTGCAGATGTCATCCTGTCGCTGCCGAAGGGAGCTACATCCGAGCATGGAAGTCCTGCGCTGGTTTGCCGTCTTCATCATCGCCATTCTGCTGATGGTCGCCGGAATCTTCTGGTTGATGGGTCGTCCGCTGCCCATCCCCACCTTCTGACCGGTTACCAGAGATCGGGCTTCGTGCTCATCAGGAAGCCGATGACCCCGATCGCCCCGGCCATGGCGTACGCCACGTAACGCTGCCGCCTCGCGCGACGCTGCCACGTGCCGTCGTCGACCGACGCGGCAGAGGACAGGCCGATCAGCCTGCGCAGGTTCGGCCGCGACACGAACGCCGCGACGAGCAGGTTCGCGGCGTACAGCACCAGCGCGACGATCATCCACGGCTGGCTGAGCAGGCCGATGCCGAGGGTCGCGAGCAGCCCGATGCCGCTGAGCCCGACGCCCAGGCCGATGAACAACGTGCCGCTGCCCTGCAGCCCGGCCAGGAAGCGCGTCGCGGCGCCGGGGGCCGTGCCCGCGGGGCTGCGCCGCAGCAGGAACGGCACGATCACGCTCGGCGCGAGCAGCGCCAGCGCCAGGCAGATGTGGACGACGAGCAGGATCGGGAACCAGGCCGGCATGGTGGCCGGATGCTACCCGAACGCGCCGGAAGCGACGTCAGCGGGTCCTGGGTGACCCCCCGATGACGCCGAGCCGCTTCAGCACCGCGGCGAGGTTGACCGACCAGCCGACGCCGACCGGCTTGTCGCTGAAGATGCGGTTCGAGCGCGGGTTCCAGTACGTGTCGCGCAGCCGCGCCACGCTCGGCAGCCGGAAGTCGTACGGCACGAAGCCGAGGAGCTTGCCATGCCAGGTGCGTTCGGAGGGCGGCTTGCGCAGCTCCTGGTACACGGCCGCGCCGACGGCCAGCATGGCGGCGGTGCGGATGAGCCAGCCAAGGGCGCTCATCTCGTCTCGGACCGTGCCGGCCGTGTCGGAGATGTCGCCACGCACGCGATCGATCATGTCGCCGCTGCTCGCAAGCGCCGTGCCGCAGCACCCGCGCGGCGGGCTGCGCGTGGCCTACGAGGCGCCGGCGAGGAGGGCCAGCAGCAGCGGTGCGTGAGGCTGGAGCAGCCGATCGGCGAGCGCGCCGCCGAGCTGCTCGAGCGCCTGCGGCAGCAGCACCCGGAAGCTGGCGAGGCGCATGTCGACGCGTGTCGACGTCGCGGTCACGAGATCGGCGTGCTGCGGAATGGACCGCGTCTCGCGAAGCGTCGGGGCGACCGCGGCCGGCGTTGCCGGTTGCTCGCTCGTCCTCACGACCACCGGCCGCGGGCTGGGCGGCGGTGGTGGCGGGGGAGCGGCGATGCCCACCACGCCGGACTGGCCGCCGCCCGGCAGCTGGGTGGCCGGCGGCGGTGTCGGCAGCGCCGTGGCGATCGGTGTCGGAGCCGGCGTCGGCTGGCTGGTCGGCACCGGTGTCGGTCGGGGGGTGGCGGGTGCGGGCGTGCTCGGCGTCGCGGTGCCGGAGGGCGTCGGTGCCGTGGTGGGTGCCGGCGTGGGTGGCGCGCTCGGTGCCGGCGCCGTGGTGGGCGCTGGTGTCGGAGAGGGCGTCGCCGGTGTCGCCGCCGGCGCATCGGTCACGACGACGTTGGCGTAGTAGATCGACATGATCTGCGCGGCGGTGCGGCCGGCCAGCCCGCAGGCCTGGGTGCCCCACTGAAACATCTTCCAGCCGTTGGCGTTGGCGCCGCACGCCTCACCCACGGTGCCGGCGTTGTAGTACGCCGGAAAGATGTGCCCATCGCGCAGGGCGAGCGTCGACCACGTGGCGTCGACCGCCGCCGCGGCCGTCGACCAGGTCGGTCGCGACGGGTCGTAGACCTGGTCGCGGGTCGTGTCGAAGATGTCGAAGCACTGTCCGGCGTCGTTGACGTAGCCGCGCCAGTGCAGGACCTGGTACCAGGCGTAGTTCTTGACCGCCAGTGCGCCCGATCGCAGCGACTCGGTCGTCCACGAGCCGATCCACTCGCGCGACAGGACGTTCTTCAGGTACGCGCGAAAGTCGACCGTCTCGACTGCTCCGGTCGCGTTGCGGAAGACGCGAATGGTCGGTGGCGGTTGGCGTTCGGAGGTCCAGCTGCTGCACGACGCAGCGGCGACCGGCGCGCTCGAGCCGGGGAGGCCGCTCGCGCCGACGAACAGCAGGGCGGCGAGCAGGGCCGCAGCGATCGGTCGTGGCATGGGCCGGCAACGTAGCAGCGCACCTCACCGCACCGCACCCCAACGAAAGTACCGAACGGAGCTCAGGCCCAGCGGGGCACCCGCTCGCGAATCCGGTTGAAGCCGAGCTCGTCACACAGGCCGATGAACTCGTCGCGCGGCACCCCGCGCCACTCAAGCTCGGCGAGGTCGGTCGTGTTGATGCGCGCATCGGCATTGAGCGTGGCCAGACGGCGATAAAGCAGCGCCTCCTCGCGGCCGTCGACCAGGGTCGCCGCCAGGCGGCTGGCATTCCGCAGCGGAACCTCCCAGTCGAGCGGACTGGCGGGGATGGCGTCGAGGTGGATCCAGCGTGACAGCACCGCCGCGGCGGACTTCGCGCCCCAGCCCGGAAGCCCCGGGAAACCGTCCGAGCTGTCACCGACGAGCGCGAGGTAGTCGGGGATGCTGCGCGGCGTGACGCCCCACTTCTCGACGACACCCGCCTCGTCGTAGGTCCGGTTGCGGATCCGATCCCGCAGCACCACGCGCCGGTCGCGGACGCACTGCGCCAGGTCCTTGTCGACCGAGCAGATCACGACCTGCTCCGCGTCGTCGCCAAAGCGCACGACGGCGGTCGCGATCGCGTCATCGGCCTCGTCCTCGACCATTGGCCACGTCGTCATGCCGATCGAGCGCAGGGCCCGCTCGGCATCGTCGAACTGGGCGAGGAGGTCCTCGGGAACGCCGGCGCTCGACTTGTAGCCGGGGTAGACGTCGTTGCGCCACGATTCGATCACGTGGTCGGTGGCCGCGCCGATGTGCGTCACGTCCGGCTCGCGCAGCAGGACGAGCATCGAGTCGACCAGGCCGTGGACGGCGTTCACCGGCCGGCCGTCGGGAGCGTGCTCCGCGGGCCGGGAGAAGTAGGCGCGGAACAGCTCGAAGGTCGCGTCGACCAGGTGCAGCTTCATCGGCCGGTCAGATCGTCACCGGCCTCGGCTTGCGGGCGATCATGCGCACCAGGCGCTCGGGCTGATCGACCCAGTCGGGGCGATCGACGACATCGTCGAGCCGCTCGATCTCGAACCCGACGAAGGCAGCCCGGAGCGCGGCCGGATCGATGTCGACGGGACGGCGGCGCGGCGCGTCGAGGTCGGAAGCGAAGCTCTCGACGACGATCAATCCGTCGGGCGCCAGCGCGGTGTCGAGCTGCTCGAGGTAGGCCGCATCGGTCAGGGGAACCGGCGCGTAGAAAACGGCGACGAGGTCCCACGCCTGGGAGGCGTAGTCGAACTCCGCGGCGCTCTGCTTGAGGAAGGTGCCCGGGACGCCGGTCGCTTCTGCGCGTCGACGTGCTGCGGCGATCCCCTCGGCCGACACGTCGAAGCCGGTCACCTCCCAGCCCTGCTCGGCCAGCCACACCGCGTTGCGCCCCTCGCCGGTGCACACGTCGAGCGCGCGCCCCGGGGTGCGTCCGGCGACCGCCTCGACCAGGAGCGCGTTCGGCTCGGTGCGGAAGCGCGGAGCGTCACTGGCGTAAATGCGATCGAAGAGCGGCGCCCAGGCCTCCTCGCGCTCCTTCATGAAGCGCATGACCCCGGCGATCGCGGCGCCCGCCTCGTCCTCGCTGGCACCCTGGCCCACGATCCAGTCGCGGTACTGGCGGAGCATCGGTTCGACGGAGCCCATCGGCTCGGCGCTTGGCAGCCAGTCCAGGAATCGGCGCCAGGCGGGCGTCAGTTCGTCGGGCATGCGGGGAGTATGGCGTGCTCGCCGCGAGCTCGGGGCACGAACCGCTCGGCACAGGGCGTGCTTTGCTCGTCGCCGCAATGTCATCGACCACCCAACGGTTGCGCATCGGCATCCTGGCGCCGCCGATGATCCCGATCCCGCCGCCGGCCTACGCGGGGACCGAGCGGATCATCGCCGTGCTGGCGGCCGAGCTCGAGCAGCGTGGGCACAGCGTGACCGTCTTCGCCTCGGGCGACTCGGACCCGGCGGGCGAGCTGGTCGCCGTGATGCCTGACTCGACCTGGAAGCACGACGGCGAGGGCGGCGGGATGCCTGGCCTGGTGCTGTCGACGGCACACGCGTGGCGCCAGCAGGACCGATTCGACGTGGTCCACTCGCACGTCGAAGCCGCCGGCTTCCTGTTCGCCCGATACGCTCGCCTGCCGGTCGTTTCGACGCTCCATGGCCGGCTCGACATCGACGGCATGCCGGAGCTGCTCGATGAGTTCGGCGACGTCCCGCTCGTCGCGATCAGCGAGAGCCAGCGTCGCTGGGCGCCCGACGCCAACTGGGTCGCCACGATCCATCACGGCCTGCCGCTGGCGGAGATGCCGCCGAACCCCGAGCCCGGCGACTACCTGCTGTTCCTGGGCCGCACCGTGCCGGAGAAGGGCGTCGCCGAGGCGGTCGAGGTGGCGCGCGAGACCGCTCTGCCGCTGCACGTGATCGCCAAGGTCAACACGCTCGACGAGTACGCCACGTTCGCCGAGATCATCGAGCCGGAGCTTGGCAAGGGCCTCGTCGAGTTCCACGGTGAGCTGGCGCCCGCGGACCGCGACCCGATGCTCGCCGGCGCGCGGGCGACGCTGATGCTCGGCGCCTGGCCCGAGCCATTCGGTCTCGTCGCCATCGAGTCGCTGGGGACCGGCACGCCGGTGATCGCGCGGCGGGCGGGCGCGCTGCCCGAGATCATCGAGCACGGCGTCGACGGCTTCCTCGTCGACGACGTCACCGAGGCGCGCCTCGCGGTTGAGCGCCTCGGCGAGCTGGACCGCGTGCACATCAGGGAGCGGGCGATCGAGCGCTTCTCGGCGGAGCGCATGACCGATGACTACGAGACGCTCTTCCTGCGGCTCGTGGAGGAGCACGGCCGCGCGGGCAGTCGCTGATCCGCCGGTAAGCCGCCGGTAAGCGGCTGGTAATGGGTCGTCTGGCAGGATCCGCTGCGCGGGGGAACGGCGCGGGCGCGTGCCCTGCGTACTTCCCGGCGGCAGCCCCGTGGCGCGCCGGGAACCGCGCCGCTCCCCTGCTACGGCTTCATGCCGCGCGACCACGTCGTGAGGGCTCGCGCGGCCGGCGTCATGCCCAGCCCGCCTTCGGCGTCCACCCACCAGGCGGCCAGCCCACGCGCACGCGCCTCCGGACCGATGCCCCTCGTTCCGGCAAGGAAGAGCGCCTTCGACCACACCTCTGCCCATGCCGGGTCCAGCGCCGCGACGGTCACCGAAGCGAGGCCGGAATCGGCGGGCGCGCCGGTGCGCGGGTCGATGAGGTGGTGCACCGGACGCCCGGCGCCGTCGAGCCAGTGGCGGACTGCGATCGACGAGGTCACCACCGCGCCCCGCTCGACCGCCAGGACGGCGACCGGATCCGGCGCGCCGTGCGGATCCTCGACGGCGATGTGCCATGCGCCCGCGTGCGGTGGCCGCCCGTGCACGACGACGTCGCCGCCCGCCTCGAGGAGATACGCGGCATCGGGCCACCGTGACTGCAGCCGGGCCGCCGACCAGCGCAACGCCAACCCCTTGCCGATCCCGCCACTGTCGACCGGATGCCAGAGCCGGATGCGGCGCTGGCGCGGGTCGAGCTCGACAAACGGTCGCTGTGCGGATGCGCTCCGAGTGGCCGCCAGTGGCACCCCCGCCCGCTCGCCGATTGTCTCGAGAACGGTGATGACTCGCGGGTCGAACCGCCCGTCGCTGATCCGATGCGCCCGCCGGGAGGCCGCGAGGCACGCCCACAGGCGCTCGCCGACGGCGACGAACTCCCCGTCGCCGGCCCGCCCGTTGAGGATCGACAGCTCGCTTTCGGGACGAAAGCGCGAGAGTGCCCGTTCGGTCGCTTCGAACTCGTCACGCACCATGCCCCAGGCAGCTTCGCCGGTGCCGTCGTCGAGAGCGCCCGCCAAGGTCAGCGCCAGCCGCGACCCCATGGCGCGCGACTCCCGGTGCATCGCGGAGCCCTCAGCGGCCCGAAGCACCGGTCGTGGCATCGGCGGGTGGGGGAGCGGCGCGCAGGATCACCGGCGCAGGCGCCGGCGGCAGCGGCACCGACTGCGGCAACGTCGCTGCCGAGCCGGTGACCGCTTCCACGCGAGCGGCCAGATGCTGCAGTGCGTCGTCGACCTCTGCCGCATGCTGGGTGGTGGCGGCGTAGCGTTCACCGGCAGTCTCGAGCGCGCGGCCGGCGTCGGTCAGCGCGCGGCGCGCCTCCTCTGCCCGCAACGTCGCCCGATCGGCGGCCTGCTGGAGCGGCGCGGTCTCGCGCCGGAGCGCGGCATCCTGTGAGGACTGCAGGAAGGCCACGGCCCCCAGCGTCGCCGCGTACAGCACCGCGCTGGCGGCGCCGATGACCGGCACATGCAGCAGCGGGCGCCCCATCAGTCGTCGTCCTCATGGTGCTCGCCCCCACCGCCGTCATGGGGGTCGTCGTCGCCGGACGCGGCGGTCGCCGCGGCTGCGACCGTCACGACCGGCGGCTGCCGGCGAGCCGCGGCCAGCTGCGCTTCGAGTGTCGCCAGCCGCTCGCGCGCAGCGGCCAGCTCGGCGGACAGACGGTCGGCCGCCGCGGCATCGCGCGACGCCGTGGCGGCCGTGGCGTCCAGAGCTGCGGACAGCGCATCTGCGCGTGTCGTCACGTCGCGGAGCTGTGACTCGACCGCCGTGGCGTGGTCTCGCTGCGCATCGAGCTGCGCGGCCAGATCCGTAGCGCGCGCGGGCTTTGCGGCAAACGCCGTGTTGACCGTGGTCCAGCCGGCGACCTGTCCGACGACGAGGACGGCGGCCACGAGTGATCCCACTCCGACGAACAGCGCGACGCTACGGCGCCGGTTGAGGCTGCGCATGCGATTCCTCCGTTCGTGCCGGCGTCGATCGTTGCAGGCGCGGCCGGTGCATCCAGTATCGGCTCATCGCCACGCCGACCACCGGGGCGGCGATGGCCAGGTAGACCGGCGCCACTGCGGGGGAGTCGGTCCCGGCCAGCACGCCGTGCAGCCAGCCGAGCACGAGCACGATGGTGCCCAGACGGTGCAGCTTCAGCCAGGCGCCGGACGGCAGCAGGCGCGTGAATCGGGCGGTCAGGCCGGTGAGCAGCAATGCGTACAGCGCCACGCTGCCGATCGCGACCGGAATCGGTCGGTACGCGGACATCCCGGGCACCAGCGCGCCGAGGACGCCGACGTCGGCGTACTCGTCGATGACCAAGCTGACGACGTGCACGGAGACGAACGCGAGCACGAAGACCCACAGCGTTTCGTGCCAGGGATACAGGCGCTTGGCCTGCTTCAGCCGAGCCTGCGCCGGGTGGCTGATGGCGATGCCCACCGCGACGGCAACCGAGAGCAGCCCGAGCGCCACGATCCCGGTGGCCCGGGCGGTGAGCCAGACGCGTACCTGCGACTGGTAGTCGCTCGTCGCAGGCAGCAGGCGATCCGTCACCAGCAACGCGCCAGCCAGGATGGCGACGACCAGGAACAGGTAGCCTCGCCCGCCGAGCTTCATGCCTCCTACGAGGCAGTCGACGTGCGAAAGGTTTCAGCCGCCTTCAAACAAGTCACCAGCGGCGCGCGATCGCGCAGGGGCGCTCAGACGGCGAGCGGCTCCCGGTACTCGCCGTAGACGCCGCGCAGCACGCCGCACATCTCTCCGATCGTGGCATACGCCTTGACGCACTCGATGATCGCCGGCATCAGGTTGATGTCGCCCGCACGCGCCTCGTCCTCGAAGCGCCGCATCGCCGTGGCGTGGGCATCGGCGTCCCGCTCGGCGCGCACGCGGGCCAGGCGCGCCAGGTGCCGCGCCTCCTGTTCCGGTGAAATGGTCAGCAGCGGAATGCGCAGCTCCTCGTCGCGGTCCTCGTACTTCGTCACGCCCACGATGTCGCGCTCGTGATCCTCGAGCTGGCGGGTCTGCTCGTACGCCGCGTCGGCGATCTCACCCTGCGGGAAGCCGGCCTCGACCGCGCGCAGCATGCCGCCCAACTCGTCGATCTGACGGATGTAGTCCCAGGTTCGCTGCTCGGTCCGGTTGGTCAGCGTCTCGACGAAGTAGGAGCCGGCCAGCGGGTCGATCGTGTTCGCGGCGCCCGATTCCTCGGCAATGACCTGCTGCTGCCGCAGGGCGAGCAGGGCGGCATCTTCCGAGGGAACCGCCCACGCCTCGTCGTACGCATCGGTATGCAGCGACTGGGTGCCCCCCAGGACCCCGGCCAGCGCCTGGATGGCGACGCGGGTGAGGTTGTTCAACGGTTGCTGCGCGGTGAGCGACACACCGGCGGTCTGGGTGTGGAAGCGCATCCAGGTCGATCGCTCGTTCTCCGCGCCGAAGCGCTCGCGTGCGAGCTTGTACCAGATCCGCCGCGAGGCGCGGAACTTGGCGATCTCCTCGAAGAAGTCGTTGTGCGAGTTGAAGAAGAACGACAGGCGCGGCGCGAAGTCGTCGAAGCGCAGGCCCCGGGCGATCGCGTCTTCGACGTACGCGATCCCATCGGCGATGGTGAACGCCAGCTCCTGGACGGCGGTCGAGCCCGCCTCGCGGATGTGGTAGCCCGAGATGGAGATCGTGTTCCAGCGAGGCATTTCGCGGGTGCCGAACTCGACCGTATCGGTCACCAGCTTCAGAGAAGGCGCCGGCGGGAAGATGTACTCCTTCTGCGCGATGAACTCCTTGAGGATGTCGTTCTGCAGCGTGCCGGCGAGCTGGGCGCGGGGCACACCCATCTTCTCGGCGGCCACGATGTACATCGCCCAGATCATGGCGGCGGGGGAGTTGATGGTCATCGAGGTCGACAGCTCGCCGACGGGCAGGCCGTCGAGCAGGATCTCCATGTCCGCCAGCGAGGAGACCGCGACGCCGCAGGTGCCGAACTCGCCGGCCGCGTGCGGGTCGTCGTGGTCGTAGCCGTACAGCGTCGGCATGTCATACGCGATCGACAGGCCGGTGCCGCCAGCCTCGATCAGCTTCTTGAAGCGCTGGTTCGTGTCCTCGGCCGTGCCGAAGCCGGCGAACATGCGCATCGTCCACAGCCGTCCGCGGTAGCCGGTCGGGTGGATGCCGCGCGTGTACGGCGGCTCGCCGGGAAGGCCGAGGTCGTCGACTTCGTCCCAGCCGGGGTTCGCGTCGGCCGGTGGGCTGAACCGGTAGCGGGGGCGGCCACGGTCGGGGTCATTGGTGGCGTCGTGCAGGTCGGTCGGCGTGTAGAGCCGGTCGATCTCGACCCCCGACTGGGTGATGAAGCGCTGCTTGCGCTCGGGTCCCTTGTCGAGCGCGGGGCGGAGCCGCTCGTCTCGCCACCGCTCCTCGTGCTCGCGCCAGCGCTGGTCATCGGTCATTCGCCAATCTTGGGCGCAAGACCGATGCCGTCGCAACCGGCGATCGCCTGACAGCCCGCCACGACGGGTCCATAATCGCGGCCCATGCCTGCCCATGGAACGAGCCCAACGTTCATCGGCCGGGCCGCCGAGCTGGACCGCCTCGAAGAGGCCTTCGCCGACGCGTGCGCTGGTGCGGCGACTGCCGTGCTGCTCGCGGGCGAGGCCGGGGTCGGCAAGAGCCGCCTGGTCAACGAGCTGAGCGACCGGCTGCGCGCCGCCGGGGCGCGGTTGCTCATCGGCGGCGCGATCGATATCGGCGAGGGCGGCCTGCCGTACGCCCCGATCATCGAGGCACTCCGGCCGCTCGGCGAGAGCGAGCTGCGCGAGGAGCTGCGCACTGCCTTCGGCTCCGGCATCGAGGAGCTCGCTCCGATCGTGCCGCGGATTGCGGCGAGCGAGTCGAGCATCGCGCTGGTCGACGGCTTCGCCCAGGCACGGCTGTTCGAGCGGCTCCTGGCGGTGCTCGCCGCGCTCGCCGCTGACCAGCCACTTGTCGTCGTGCTCGAGGACCTGCACTGGGCCGATCGCTCGACACGCGACCTGCTGGCGTACTGGGTGCGCAATCTGGGATCGTCCCGCGTCCTGCTCGTCGGCACATATCGGACCGACGAGCTCCACTCGGATCATCCGCTTCTCCCGATGCTGGCCGAGCTGAAGCGCAGCCGCCGGGTCCGTTCGATCGCGCTACCGCGATTCAGTGCCGAGGAACACGCAGCCCACGTTGCCGCGCTGCTCGGCGACCCGGCGCCGGTCGAAATCGTCCAGGCGACGTACGCACGGTCAGGCGGGAACCCGTTCTTCACCGAGGAGCTGCTCGCCGACCGGAGCAGCTCCGCGGACCGCGGGGAGCTGCCGACCACGCTGCGCGAGGTCCTGCTGGCGCGGTATCGCACCGGTGATCCCGCGACGCGCGCCATGCTCCGCGTCGCATCGGTCGGCCGGCGTGTGTCGCATCCGCTGCTCATCGAGGTGAGTGGCATGCCGGAAACGACCCTGCTTGAGGCACTCCGCGATGCGGTCGACCGAGCGATCATCGTGGCGAATCCGGAGACAG
The DNA here is from genome assembly GCA_035708065.1 of Candidatus Limnocylindria bacterium. Lineage (GTDB taxonomy): Bacteria > Chloroflexota > Limnocylindria > QHBO01 > QHBO01 > JAICUY01. The sequence goes on from DASSTC010000021.1 coordinate 16,647, forward strand.
CGCGCTACGGCTTCCGCCATGCGCTGATGGCCGAGGCGATCTACGACGACCTGCTTCCCGGAGAGCGCGCCCGGCTGCACGCCGCCTATGCGCGGACGCTCGCCGAGCGGCCGGAGCTCGCCGATGGATCGCCCGTGCGCGCGGCGGCCGAGGAGGCGCACCACTGGCTCATGGCGCGCGAGCTCGAACGAGCATTGCCGGCACTCGTCGCCGCGGGAAACGCCGCAAACGCGGTCCACGCGCACCCAGAGGCGCAAAGGCACTTCGAGACCGCCCTCGACCTCGCCGACCGCCTGCCCGACGCGCTCCGCAAGGCCGGTGTCGACCGTGCCACGCTTGCCGAGCTTGCCGCGCACGCGTCCGAGGCGAGCGGCGACTTTCCGCGCGCCATCGAGCAGTGGCAGGACGCCATCGAGCACGTCGATGCCGAGCGCGAGCCGATGCGCGCCGCGTTGCTGTGGGTAGCCCTTGGTGAGACGAACTGCCTCGGCGGCAACCTCGGCGAGTTCGTCGCCGCGCGCCGCCGGGCGGTCGAGCTGGCGCCGATCCAGCCGAGCGCGGAGCGTGCATTCGTGCTCGCCAGTCTCGCAGCGGCGCTCATGCTGAGCTCGGACCTGGCGGCCGCGCGGGACCTGGCGCAGCAGGCGATCGACGTCGCCCGGGCGGTCGATGCGGTCCATGCCGAGGGCCGTGCGTCGAGCGTCCTGGGCGCCGTCTCGATGCTCGCCGGCGAGGTCGAGCAGGCGGTCGGCTACCTGCGCGGCGCGCTCGACATCAGCCGGTCCCTGGGCAACATCGGCGAGGAGGCGAAGGACCGCACGAACCTGGCGGAGGCGCTTCACCTCGCCGGCGACATCAAGTCCGGCATCACCGTCATCGCGGAGGCCATCGACCGGGTGCGTGCCGCCGGCATGGAGCGCACGTACGGCGAGGCGATGACCGCCATGGCCATCGATCTGTGCTACCTCGCCGGTGAATGGGATCGCGCCCGCCAGCTCGCGGACCAGGCGCGCGCGCGTCGTCCGACCGGGGTGGCCGCCGCGTGGCTCAACCTCATTCTCGCCGAGTTCGAGGCCTGGCAGGGCGAGTTCGACGCGGCGCGAGAAGCGCTCGACGTCGTCGCAGAGCTGACCCGCACGCCGCGAGTCATCGGTTGGATGGGACCCCAGGAGCAGCTCGCGCAGCTCGCCCTGTGGGAGGGCCGCAGCGCTGACGCACTGCGCCAAGCGGTCGATGCCCTGGATGCGCTCGACGCGGACGGTGCGGCGCTCGAGCTGCGCGACCGGCGCTGGCTCTGCCTCAGCGGGCTATGGGCCGCCGCGGATCTCGCTGACGAGGCGCGCGCCCGGCAGGACGAGGCGGGGGCGGCGCAGGCGGTCAAGGATGCCGACGAGCTGGGTGCGCGCTTCGCAGCCCACGTGCGCGCCTCACCGGCGCGCACGGCGTCGCACGACCCGCATTTCGTCGTGGACACGCTTCTCGCCGACGCCGAGATCCGGCGTGCGCACGGCCGTTCGGATCCCGAGTTGTGGGCGCGTATCGCGGAGCACTGGGAGCAGCTCGACCACGTACCGGACGCCGCCGTGGCCCGCTGGCGGGAGGCCGAGGCGCGACTCGTTCACGGCAGGAGTCGCTCGGCTGCCGCCGAGCCGCTGCGTGCAGCCGCCGCGACCGCCCGGCGGATCTGCGCTCGCCCGCTGCTCGAGCGCATCGAATCGCTGGCCCGCCGCGCGCGGATCGAGCTGCCCGGCGATGATGTCGCCGCCCCGAATGCAGCATTGCTGCCGGCGAATCTCACGCCGCGCGAACGTGAAGTGCTCGGCCTGCTGGCCGAAGGTCTGGGCAATGCCGAGATCGGCCGCCGGTTGTTCATCAGCGACAAGACGGCGAGCGTTCACGTCGCCAACATCAAAGGCAAGCTCGGCGTGACCAGCCGCATCGGAGCGGCAACGATTGCCGTGCGGCACGGCCTGGGTGACGCCCATCGCTCGACGGCCACGGACCGGAGCGCCGGCTCACCGGACGCCTGATCGACCGGTCAAGCGCTCATCGCCGCGTGGTCGCATCTAAGGCGTCCGCTCCGAAATTCTAAGGCGATTGCCAATGGCCGACGGGCGATCCAGACCGCATAGTGATGCGGATGGAGCATTGCGTCGTCTTCTCCGTGCTTCCGGGCAAGACCCACGCCGCTCGCGAGTTCATGCGTCAGCTCGCCGAGGCGCGCCACGAAGAGCACGAGCGTGCGGAGCACCGCGTCGGGATCGTTGCCGAGCGGTGGTTCCTGGCAGGTTCCTGCGACCGGGAGCTGTTGGTCGGGATGATCGATACCGCCGACCTGCAACGCATGATCGGTCTGCTGGCGGTGTCACTCCATCCGTATGACCTGTGGTTCAAGGGCCGATTCCGGGAGGTCACCGGGACCGACCTGAATGAGGCACCGCCGATCGACGCCGCCGTGCTGCTGACCAGTTCGCGGGCAGAGCCCCAGCGGGATCGTCGGGCACATGCGGCGGCCGCCAATTCGGCCGCCAATTGATGCGGGGATGAGTGCAAACGGTCGCATGGGCGTTGGGGACCGCCCATGCGACCGACGCTCAATGTCGAGCCGCTAGGGATACAGTCCGCGCAGCTGGGTCGCCTCGGCAACGCGCGACACCGCCACCATCATGGCCGCCGCGCGCAGGTCGACGTTGCGCTGCTCGCTCATGGCCGAGACGTTGGCGAACGCCTCGTCCATGATGCGGTCCAGCTGGCCGGAGATCTCCGCATCGGTCCAGAAGAACGACTGGATGTCCTGGACCCACTCGAAGTAGCCGAGCACCATGCCGCCGGCGGTGCACAGGATGTCGGGGATCACCCTGACCTGGTTTTCGCGCAGGATCGCGTGCCCCTCCGGCGTGGTCGGAGCATTCGCCGCCTCGGCGACGATCTTCGCCCGGATGCCACCGGCATTCGACGCCGTGATCTGCGCCTGGAGCCCCGCTGAGACAAGGATGTCGCAGTCGACCGCGAAGATGTCGTCGCGCGCGATCGGCTCGGTGTCCGGCAGGCCGGCGATGGCGTCGTGCTCGCGCACCCAGCCCACGGCGCGGTCGATCTCGATGCCGGCCGGGTTGGCTACCGCGTCGCGGTCGTCGGCCAGCGCGATCATCCGGCAGCCCGCGCCGCACAGCATCTCGGCCAGAATGCTGCCGACCCGGCCGAAGCCCTGGATGACCACGGTGGCGCCGTCGAGCGGCAGGTCGATCGCCCTGGCGCAGGCCGCGATCGTCCTGAACGCGCCGCGGCTCGTCGCCTCGCGCCGGCCTCGCGTGCCACCGATCTCGAGGGGCTTCCCGGAGACGACGCCGGCGCTGGTCTGTCCCACGTGCATCGAGTAGGTGTCCATCATCCAGGCCATGGTCTGCGATCCGGTGTTGACGTCCGGCGTCGGGATGTCGCTGACCGGTCCCATGAACGGGCTGATCTCGGTCGTGTAGCGCCGCGTCAGTCCCTCGCGCTCGTGCCGGCTCAGCCGCCGCGGATTGACGACCACGCCGCCTGCCGCGCCGCCATACGGGATCTCGACCAGCGCCGCCTTCCAGCTGTTGAGCATCGCCTGGGCACGGACCAGGTCGAGGGTCAGGTCCTTGGTGTAGCGAACGCCGCCACTCGCCGGTCCGCGGTTGATGTTGTGGTGCACGCGGTAGCCGGTGAAGGTCTGGACGTTCCCGTTGTCCATGGTGACCGGGAAGTCGACCTGCAGCTCGCGCTTCGGCACGCGCAGGACCAGCCGCATTCCGTCGTCGAGCCCCAGCCGCTCGGCGGCCTGGTCGAGCGCGTCCTGCGCTGCCGTCCAGCTGTTGTTCTTCGCGCCCGCGCGATTGGTTTCGAGGGCCATCATTTCTCCTGCGCGTCAGGTGCTCCGAGCGAAGGCTAGCCGTTGTGATCGTCATGCGCGACCGATTCACGCCAGCGGCGTGGCAACATGGCGTCATCCATTCCACCTGGGCTCCGGCGGCCAAGGCGTGCCGGCCGGCGTCCGCGCCGCATCACGAGGTCAGCCATGGCACCCCGCGTCATGACCGTCGCCGGACCGATTCCTCCCGAGCGCATCGGCTTCACGCTTCCGCACGAGCACACCGGCATTGCGCTCTGGCACGTCCCCAACCGATGGGACTACTGGGAGCTCACCCCCGACGAGGAGCTGATCACGGAGGAGCTGCGTGACTTCCGCCGTCGCGGCGGCTCGACGCTGGTCGACCTCACTCCGCCCGGCGTCGGCCGCCACCCGGAGCGCCTGCGGCGCCTCTCGCTGGCGACCCGCGTCCAGCTGGTGATGGGCACCGGCTGGTATCGCGAGGCGTACTACCCGCCCGAGGCGCGCATCGACCGTCGATCCGTCGACGAGTTGGCGGCGGAGATGATCGCCGAGCTCGAGGACGGCGTCGGTGAGACCGGCGTGCGGCCGGGGATCATCGGTGAGATCGGCACCGACAAGCCCTGGCTCAGCGCGCAGGAGGAACGGGTCCACCGCGCCGCCGCGCGTGCTTCGCGGCAGACCGGCATGGCGATCAGCACCCACGCCGTCATGTCGCCGGTCGGCCTCGATCAGCTGAGGGTGTTTGCCGAGGAGGGTGTCGATCCGGCGCGTGTCGTCATCGGTCACGCCGACTCGTACCCCAATCTCGACCACCACCTGGCCATCCTCGATCAGGGCGCCAACCTGTCGTTCGACTTCCTGGGGCAGCGCTTCGGCACCGAGGAGGCAGCGGAGCCGCGGATCATCGAGCTGCTCGTCGAGCTGCTCGAGCGGGGCTACGCCGACCAGCTGCTGCTCAGCCAGGACGTGTGCCACAACGCCCAGCTCAAGGCGAACGGCGGCTTCGGCTACGTCTACCTGCAGCAGCATTTCCTGCCGAAGCTACGCACCGCGGCAGTCGGCGAGGGCGAGATCGAGCGGATGACCGTCCAGAACCCCCGACGCATCCTCACCATCGGCTGAGCGCGATCGACCGATGCGGGGGCGTGATGTCGCGGCCGATTTGCGGCGGATCGCGTTTCTCCTCGAGGCGGCACACGAGCCGGGCTACCGGGTCCGCGCCTTTCGGGTCGCCGCCGAGACCGTGGCCGCGCTTGGCGCCGGCGAACTCGCCGCCCGGGCCGCGGCCGGCACGCTCCGCGAGCTCACCGGCATCGGCGAGGTGCTCGAGCGCACGATCCTCGAGTCGCTGCGCGAGGAGGAGCCCGTCTACCTGCGCCGCCTGGAGGCGACCGGTGGACGCCCGGCGGTCGAGGCGGGAAGCGAGCTGTGCGACGCACTGCGTGGCGACCTGCACGTGCATTCCGACTGGTCGGACGGCGGCAGCAGCATCCGCGAGATGGCGGAGACCGCGATCGAGTTCGGCCACGACTACATCGTGCTCACCGACCACTCGCCGCGGCTCACGGTGGCCAACGGCCTGTCGCCGGACCGCCTGCGTCAAGAGCTCGAGGTGGTCGCCGAGCTCAACGCGGAGCTGGCCCCGTTCCGGATTCTGACCGGGATCGAGGTGGACATCCTGTCCGACGGGGCGCTCGACCAGGAGCCGGAGCTGCTGTCGCGGCTCGACGTGGTCGTCGGCAGCCTCCACTCCGAGCTGCGGATGCCGGCCGAGCCGATGACGCGGCGCATCGTTGCCGCGCTGGCCAACCCGCATCTCGACGTGTTCGGCCACATCACCGGCCGCCTGAAGGTGCGCAAGCGACCGCGGCCGGAGTCGACGTTCGACCCGGAGATCGTGTTCGCAGCCGCGGCACGATTCGACAAGGCGATCGAGATCAACTCGCGCCCCGAGCGCGGCGATCCGCCGAAGCGGCTGCTGCGCCTGGCGGTCGAGGCGGGTTGTCGGTTCAGCATCGACTCGGACGCCCACGCGCCCGGCCAGCTGGCATGGCAGCCGTTCGGCTGTGAGCGCGGGGCGCGCTGCGGTGTCGACCCGGCAGCGGTGGTCAACACCTGGTCGGTCGAGGAGCTGCTGGCCTGGACGGCCTCGCACGAGGGCGCATCGGCATAGGAAGGTGGGTGTGGCTGGTCGCCGCAGCGGCCGTCG
>DASSTC010000022.1:0-27216 GCA_035708065.1 Candidatus Limnocylindria bacterium
GTGTCGATCTGTGCTCGCTGCAGCTTCCCGGAGTAGTCGATGTACACGCTCTTCCACTCGCTGAAGAAGTCGAGGGCCGCTTGCCCGACCTCGCGATGGCCGTTGCCGGTCGCCTTCGTGCCGCCGAACGGCAGGTGCGCCTCGGCGCCGATGGTGCCGTGGTTCACGTAGCCCAGGCCGGTGTCGAAGTCGCGAATCGAGCGGAACGCCAGGTTGATGTCGCGGGTGAAGAGCGACGACGACAGGCCGTACTTCACCGAGTTCACCACGCGCACCGTCTCCTCCCACGAGTCGACGGGGACGACCGTGGCGACCGGGCCGAAGATCTCCTCCTGGGCGATGCGCGCGTCGTACTTCGCGTTGGCGAAGATCGTCGGCTGGAAGAACGAGCCCTTGGCCAGGTCGCCCTCGCGCGCCGGCTCGCCGCCGATCACCAGCTCGGCCTCGTTGCGCCCGATCGCCGCGTAGGAGGCGATCTTGTCCACGGCGGCATCGTTGATGACCGGACCGACGTCGGTGGTGTCCTTCAGCCCGTCCCCGAGCACCAGCTTCCCGACGCGGTCACGCAGGCGCGACACGAACTCGTCGTGGATGGACCGATGCACGATCAGCCGTGACGCGGCCGTGCAGCGCTGGCCGGACGTGCCGAACGCGGACCAGATGACTGAATCCAGGACCAGGTCGAGGTCGGCGTCCTCCCAGACCACGATCGGGTTCTTGCCGCCGAGCTCCAGCGAGACGCGCTTCAGCGTCTTCGCCGCGCGGGTGCTGATCTCGACGCCGGTCTCGGTGTGCCCGGTGAAGCTGATGACGCGCACGTCGGGGTGGTCGACGATCGCATTGCCGACCTCGCCACCCGAGCCGGTCACCACGTTGATCACGCCGTCGGGGATGCCGCCCTCGGCCAGCAGCTCGATGAAGCGGACCATGCAGGCCGGCGTGTCGGACGCGGGCTTGATGACGGCCGTGTTGCCGCAGATCAGCGCCGGGAACAGCTTCCAGCCGGGGATGGCGACCGGGAAGTTCCAGGGCGTGATGATGCCGACCACGCCGATCGGCCGGCGGATGGCCATCGCGAACTTGTCCGGCATCTCCGACGGCACGGTCTGGCCGAACATGCGCCGACCCTCGCCGGCCATGTAGTAGGCGACGTCGATCGCCTCCTGCACGTCGCCGCGTGCCTCGGTGAGCACCTTGCCCATCTCGCGGGTCATGAGCCGCGAGAGCTCCTCCTTGTGCTCGGCCAACAGCCGGGCGACGCGGAACAGGATCTCGCCGCGCTTCGGCGCCGGCATGAGCGACCAGGCGGGGAAGGCGCGCTTGGCGGCCTCCACCGCCGCGTCGACGTCCACGCCGGAGGACGCGGGAAACGTCCCGACGACGTCCTCGTGGTTCGCGGGGCTGACGCTGGTGAAGGTGGCGCCCGAGCGGGCATCGACCCACTCGCCGCCGATCAGGTTGCGGTACGTATCGGACACGGGCTGACGGTCTCCTCAGGGCACGCGCGGGGCGCGCGCATCGGTCAAACGAAGGATTGGGTGGCTCGATTGTAGCCCTGCTCGAATCCCGCCCGAGCCGGGACATTCGCCCCTAGCGCTCGCCGCCGACGGCGCCCAGCATGGAGGCACAAGTGAAGACCGCCGTGGTGGGCGTATCTGTTTCGTATGTACGGGGCTGAAGTAGTGGCACTCCCACCGCGACGGAACGAGGGACGCCGGGTCAGGAATGATCCGGCGTTTCGCGTGTCGGCTGGGTCATCGCCAGGACGTCGAGCGCCTGGTCGAGCTGCGCCTCGCTGAGGTCGCCTCGTTGGAGGTAGCCGCGCTCCAGCACGACCTGGCGAATCGTCTTGCGCTCCGCGAGCGCCTGCTTCGCCACCTTCGCCGCCTCCTCGTAGCCGATGTACCGATTCAGCGGCGTGACCACGCTGGCGCTGCTCTCCGCGTATTCGCGGGCGCGCTCCACGTTGGCGGTGATGCCGTCGACGCATCGGTCCGCGAACAGGACCGATGCGCTGGCCAGCAGGTCGATCGACTGCAGCAGGTTGTGACCGATGACCGGCAGCATGACGTTGAGCTCGAAGCTGCCCGATGCGCCGGCGAACGCGATGGTGGCGTCGTTGCCGATGACCTGCGCGCAGACCATGAGCAGCGCCTCGGCGATCACCGGGTTCACCTTGCCCGGCATGATGCTGCTGCCCGGCTGAAGGTCGGGCAGCGCGATCTCCGCCAGCCCGGCGCGCGGCCCCGAGTTCATCCAGCGGATGTCGTTGGCGATCTTCACCAGGCCGACGGCGATCGTTCGCAGCTGCCCGGAGAGCTCGACGAGCGAGTCCTGGGTGGCCTGCGCCTCGAAGTGGTTGCGCGCCTCGGTCAGCGGCAGGCCCGTCTCGCCGGCGAGCCTGTCGATCACTTCCGCCGCCCAGCCGGCGGGCATGTTGATCCCGGTGCCGACCGCGGTACCGCCGAGCGGCAGCTCGGCGACGCGCGGCAGGCTGGCCTCGACACGCTCGATGCCGTAGCGCACCTGCGCGGCGTAGCCGCCGAACTCCTGGCCGAGCGTCACCGGCGTGGCGTCCATGAGATGCGTGCGTCCCGATTTCACGACGTCCGCGAACTCAGCGGCCTTGCGCTCCAGGCTCGCGGCCAGATGGTCGAGGGCGGGAACCAGGTCGGCGGTCAGCGCCTCGGTCGCGGCGAGGTGGATCGAGCTCGGGAACACGTCGTTGCTCGACTGGCTGGCGTTGACCTGGTCGTTGGGATGGACCTTGGTGCCGGTCGCCGCGCCGGCGAGCGTGGCGAGCACCTCGTTCATGTTCATGTTCGAGCTGGTGCCCGAGCCGGTCTGGAACAGGTCGATCGGGAACTGCGCGTCCCACTGGCCGTCGGCGACCTCCTGGGCAGCCGCGCGAATCGCCCGGGCCATGTCCGGACCGATGATCCCGCGCCGCGCGTTCACCTCGGCGGCTGCAGCCTTGATCAGGGCGAGGGCGCGGATCTGGCGTCGCGGCAGCCGCTCGCCGGAGATCGGGAAGTTCTCGACCGCGCGCTGGGTCTGCGCCGCCCAGCGGGCGTCGGCCGGGACGCGGACCTCGCCCATCGAGTCGTGCTCGACGCGAACGTCGCTCATCGGCTCCAGTCGGGCTCGTCCTCGGCGTACTTGATCACCGGCGGGATCAGGTACGGCAGGAAGCCGCGCCGCAGCTCGGCCAGCATCCTCTCGCTGGCGCCAAGCAGCTCGTTGACCACGATGCCGCGATGCTTGGGAAGGTACGGGATGAGCCGCTCGATCCCCTCGCCGAGCTTGTTCCGCGCGCCGCGCGCGTTGCGTTGCTGAAGGTGCAGCAGGCCGGCGGCGATCTGGATCAGACCCTGGTAGAAGTCGCGCTCCTCGTCGGGCGCGGCGCGCCACAGCGTCTCCCACGCCTCGTGCGCGTGCCAATAGCGGACGCCGTTGAAGAGCGAGACGCCCTCCTTGAACAGTCGCTCGGCTTCCGCCGGATCCAACGGCGCCGTGCGGCCGCGTGGCAGGTCGGCGGTCTGGTCAGTCATCGCTCGTGATCGTAGCAGCCGGGTTGCCGCGGTCGGCACGCTCGTGGACCGGACGGAAGCCGCCATCGGCCGCTCGGGCCATCACGAACAGCAGGTCGGCCAGGCGGTTGAGATAGGGCACCACCTGCGAGTCGGGCAGGCCTCCCTCCGCCGCCAGGGCCACGGTGCGGCGCTCCGCGCGGCGCACCGTCGTTCGCGCCAGGTCGAGCGCGGCGCCGGCCATCGACTCGCCGGGGATCACGAACTCCTTGGGCATCGGGTAGCCGGACTCGAGCGCGTCGATCTCGTGCTCGAGCGCGGTCACCATGGCAGCCGTCACCCGCGAGACGCCGTCGCTCAGGCGCTTGCGGCGCTCCACGTGGGTTGCCAGCTCGGCGCCGACCACGAAGAGCTCGCGCTGCAGGCGCAGCACCAGGTCGGAGAGCCCGCCGGCGGGCAGCGCCGCGCGCGCCAGACCGAGTGCCGAGACGCCTTCGTCGGTGGTGCCGTAGGCATCGGTCCGCAGGTCGGCCTTGCTGATCCGGTCACCACCGAAGAGCAGGCCCGTCGTTCCCGTGTCGCCTTTACGGGTGTAGATGCGCATCGGTCCAATGGTAGGTCGCGCGCTGGCAACGAGCCTGCATTGGCTGCGGCATGAGCGACAAGCCGACGACCGATGCCCGGGCGAAGCGCATCCTGGTCATCAACGACACCCAGGAGATCCTCGAGCTGTTCGAGGAGATCCTCACCGCGATGGGCCACGAGGTGACGCTCCTGAGCTACGCCCCCGACGAGCTTCGCCAGATCGAGGAGGCGGATCCGGACCTGGTGATCGTCGACTTCGTCATCGGCGGCCGTGAGATGGAGGGCTGGCAGCTGCTGCAGAAGATGCGCATGAATCGCAGCACGCAGCACATCCCGATCATCGCCTGCACGGCGGCGCAGCAGGCCGTGCGCGAGCAGGAGGGCTATCTCACCCAGCAGGGCATCGCCATCGTCCTGAAGCCGTTCAACGTCGTTCAGCTGGAGAACGCGGTGCGGATGGCGCTCAAGGTGAACGAGAGCAGCGCGAACCAGTAGGGGCTGCGGCTCTTAGAAGAGGCCCGGGGGCGGCTCCCAGCGATCGGCGAGGAGGGTGACCTTGACGGGAGGCCCGACGATCTGCTCGGTGCGAGTCTTCACGTCCTGGATCAGCTCGCCGGCCCATGGGCAGAACGGCGTGGTGAGCACCATCTTGATCTCGGTTGGGATGTCGCCCGATCCGATCTCGACGTGCTTGATGAGATCCAGGTCCACGATGCTCATCCCGATCTCCGGGTCGTAGATGTCGTAGAGCGCGGTCATCACCTCGTCGACCTTCTCGAGGTTGGAGTCGATGGTCATGGCTGCAGTTTAGACCAAGCGCGTGTCGAACTCCGGATGGGGTGCCTGGACGACCGGTCGCACCCGGGTATACCCCTCGAACAGCTCGCCGCGTTCCTCGAGCGCGGTGCGCAGCATGGCGAGCTGCTCGGCGGCATCGGTCTGGCTGGCGTGGCACTCGAGTGCGCCGAGCTTTCGACCGGCAACCGCGGTGACGTCGATCCGATGCGTCGCGCCCTGCTCCTCCGCCGAGAGATCGAAGGTCTCGCCGCCCGGCGAGAAGACGGGCGAGACGACGTAGATCGCGTGCGGCGCGATGCCATGCTCGGCGAGCCGCTCCACGGCCCACCGCGTGGCGCTGCCGACGACCATGTGGTCGGCGTGGCCGGTGACGCCGTGCGGCCCGAAGGTGATCACCGCGTCCGGGCGCCGGTCGGCGAGCCAGGTTGCGATCTCGCCGACGAGCTGATCGAACGGCGCGTCGGCCACCGCACCGTCGGCGTAGCCTTCGAGCAGGGTGACCTCGTCGAGGCCGATCTTCGCGGCGGCGCAGCGCATCTCGTCCTCGCGCAGCGCAGCCAGATCGTCGTCCGGCACCCCGTCGGCGTTCCCCGCCTCGCCACGCGTGACGAGCAGCAGCCGGGTCAGTCGGCCGGCGTCATGCGCCAGCGCCAACGCGCCGGCGCAGCCGAAGCTCTCGTCGTCAGGATGGGCGAAGACGGCCGCCAGGCCGCCCGTCGGGTTGGCGCTCACCGGACCTCCTCGGGACTCGATTGATCGTCGTGGTCGTGGTCGTCGTCGTCGTCGTCATCGTCGTCATCGGAGAGCAGCGTCCAGCCGTTGCGACGTACCGCCTCGCGCATCGTACGCAGGACGTTGAGCTTGGCGTCGGACACCTCGGTGACGAAGCGCCGGGTCCCCGCCTCGTCGAGCGCCGTCCCCGGACGCTGGCTGCCACGTCCGACATTCAGCCAGGCGAGGTGGTAGCGGTCCATGCGGCCCCAGACGCGTTCGAGCAGCTCGTCCGAGTTGACCAGCCACATCCGGAACCGGTTCCAGTCCGGATCGGCCAGCAGCCCCTCGCCGGTCGCGATCAGGTCGCCGGTGATCTCCAGGAAGCGGCGACGGGACATCACCACCCGCCGTCGCACGGGCTCACGCCGGCGCGACGCGGCTCGCGACGTGGCCGGGGCAGGGGAAGCGGTCGGCGGGATCCGGGTCACGGCGTCGAGTATAGGCAGCCGCGTGTCCGCAACCTCGTTCGTACTATTGCCGCAGGGGTCGGGCAGCACCGAGACTCGCGGTGCTCATGAGCACCATCACGGCCGTCGGCGTTGCGCGGCGCGCCGCCTTCGCGGCGGCGCTGCTCGTGCTGCCGCTCGCCCTCCTGGCGGCGCTGCGAACACAGCCACCCTGGCCGCTCGACGCCAACGCCACGCTCGCCTGGTCCGCGCCGATCACGGCCGCCATCGTCGCGTCCACGGGTGCGGCGGCCGTCCTGGTGGCGCTGGCCGGCGCGCTGAGCGATCGCGGCGCGGCCGGCTATCTCAATGCGGCCGGCAAGGGCGTGCTGGCCGGCACGTACCTGATCGAGGCGCTCGCCGGTCCCGCATCGGCCGGCCAGGTGCCGAGCGCGGCAAGCGCGGTCGGTGGCGTGATCGCGGCGCTGCTGCTCGTGGGGGGCGGGGTGCTTGGCCTGCGCCGAACGCGGTTGGTGCGCGGCCCGATCCAGGTGGTCGCCGTCGTCGTCCTGTTCGTCATCACCGAGCTGGGGCTCGGCGTCGTGGCGCTGGCCATGGCCGACGGCTTCCGGCGACCGGACGAGCTCATCCTGCGCCTGGTCGGCGCGGGACTGCTGGGGATCACCGCCGTCGTGGTCAGCCTGCATGCGCGACACGCCCTCTCGCCGGCGCTGCTCGCCGTCGGCACGCTGATGCTGGCCTTCGCACGCGTGGGCTCGGCCGACGTGCTGCTCGCGCTGGCGACCCTTGCGGCCGGCATGGGCGTCTTCGTCTTCCACCACCTGGGGATCCGTGTCGCGGGTGCGACCGAGGACGACGACCTGCCGGTGCCGCTTGACGAGGAGCTCGACCGGGAACCGGCCGGCGAGCGCCGCCTCATCGAGCGCATGGCGCGCGAGCTCCACGGCACGATCAACGAGCTGATGCAGGCGCGACGGACGATCGAGCTGCAGCGCATCGAGCTCGAGCGTGCCGCCACCCTCGACGAGCTGACCGGCGTCGCCAGCCGCGGGGCGATCCTCGAGCGGCTGCGCTTCGAGGCGGCCGAGGCTCGCCGGTACGACCATCCGGTGGCCGTGCTCCTGCTCGACATCGACGGGCTCGCCGAGATCAACCGTCACCATGGCCTGGTCATCGGCGACGCGGTCCTCCGCGAGGTTGCGCTCCGCCTGCGCCTGCGCGTGCGCGAGGCCGATGCCATCGGTCGCACCGGCGACGACGCCTTCCTGGCGATCCTGCCCCATACCGATGAGCGCGGCGCTGCCGTCTTTGCCGACACGCTCCGCCAGCGCATCGGTCATCGCGAGATCCTGACCGATGCCGGGGCATTGAGCCCCACCGTCTCGATCGGGGTGGCGATCGTTCGGCCCGGCACCGACCTCGATGACGAGGACGTGCTGGCCAACGCGATCGAGGCGCTCAGCTCGGCTCGCGCGGCCGGTGGCGACCGCATCGCCTTCGACCGGGCGCATGGCCTGGCTCGCCTGGAGGAGAGCGGGCCGGCGCGGGACGTATCGCCCGGCGCCTGACGGGCCGATATACACAACATATCCACCCCTCGACGGTCGAGGCACCACATGTTGTGGATAAGGGGCTGGTCGACGCGGCGCGGTCGCAGTACACTCGGCGGGTCATGCCCGCAGCTTCCAGCGACGTTTCGGCCCGGCTGATCTTTCCCACCAAGGAGATCGTCGAGGAGTTCTACCTGCCGATCATCTACACCGCCTGCCGGACCTGCTACAGCGAGCAGGTCCCCGAGCAGATCTGGGACAAGGCGGTGTCGCGCCAGGTGGCCGACGAAAAGCAGCAGAACCTGGTCCGCAAGGTGATGGAGTCGGGCCACGGCTCGACGATCGAGCACGTCAACTTCACGTTCGCGATCTCGGGCGTGACCCGGACGCTGTCGCACCAGCTCGTCCGCCATCGCGCCGGGACGGCGTTCGACCAGCAGTCGCAGCGCTACGTCTCATTCAAGAAGCGTGACAACTACACGGTCCCGGAGTCGATCACCGGGGGTGAGCTGCCCGACGACCTGGCGGGCCGGTTCCAGCGGGCGATCGACGACAACCTCGAGCTCTATGGCCAGCTGCTGCAGGCCGAGGTGCCGGCGGAGGACGCGCGCTTCATCTTCCCCAACGCCATGCAGACCAACCTGATCATGACGGTCAACCTGCGGCAGCTGATCCACATGTCCGGCCTGCGGCTGTGCACCATGGCCCAGTGGGAGATCCGCCAGCTCTTCAAGCAGATCCGCCACGAGATCTTCCGCGTCTCACCGTTCTTCGGCTCGTTCCTGGCGCCGAAATGCGTGCCGCTCGGCTACTGCGACGAGATGGGCAACCGCGACGAGCACTGTCGCATCCGCCCGCATCGGGACAACGTCATGGCGGTGTGGGAGGCATACAAGGGCGGCAGGCTGGCCGAGACCGATGGGCCGATCGTCCCGGAGACCTCGCCGCATCGACCGCGGCCGCGGCGCGTGCCCGTGCCGGTGGCATCCGACGACGTCGTCCCGGAGCGCCCGGTCGCCATGGCCAGCGAGTCAGCCGGCGACGCCGACCGGGTCTAGGCCTACCAGTCGGGGCCGGGATGCCCCTCGTTCAGGGCGAATGCCCGCAGCTCATCCTCGCAGGCGGCAACGAGGCGCCGCGCCTCGGCCAGGAAGAATGAGCCCATCTTCGAGGAATCGATGATCAGCAGCGTGTGGCCGCGGTCGTTGCGGTCGAGCACGATGCGGTCCTCGCCGTGGTAGCTGATCGCCCAGTTCGACTGCAGCTGCACCAGCTCGGCGAGGAGCACTTTCTCGTTGAACGCCCAGTCGAGGAACGACGCGTTGAGCGCCACCACCACGTCCCGCAGCTGGTGCGTCGTGTTGCGCCGCAGGCGCGACAGGAAGTGGACCATCCGCAGCTGCGCGAACGGATCGCCGGCGCGCGCGATCTGCGGTGGCGCCAGCGATGGGTCGGGCATCCCCTCGGGGGGAGCGCCGAGCAGGCTGGACGCGGCCGCATCGGTCAATTGCGCGAGCCGTCCCCGGTCTCGATCGGCACGCCGACCAGCGATCCATACTCGGTCCACGAACCGTCGTAGTTCCGCACGTTCGGGTAGCCGAGCAGCTCGGAAAGCACGAACCAGGTGTGGCTCGAGCGCTCACCGATGCGGCAGTAGGCGACGATCTCCTTGTCCTCGGTGATGCCGCGGTCGGCGTAGAGCTGCCGGAGCTCGTCGAGCGGCTTGAACGTTCCGTCCTCGCCGACCGCCGTCGACCAGGGAACGTTGACTGCGCCGGGGACGTGGCCCTTGCGCTGGGCGGCCTCCTGCGGCAGCCCGGCGGGGGCCGACAGCTCACCGCTGTACTCCGCGGGCGATCGCACGTCGACCAGGCCGCGCTCGGCCTGACCGATGCCCTTGATCACCTCTTCGCGGTAGGCGCGCAGCTCCTCCCGGGTCCCGTCGCCGACGGTGATCGAACCGCCGGGGTGCTGCGGCGCATCGGTGGTCAACGGCAGGCCGGCGGCCTCGACCTTGGCGCGCCCGCCGTCGAGCAGCCGCACATGGTCGATGCGGTGGTAGCGCAGCTGCCAATACGCCCACGCCGCGAACCAATTGTGGTTGTCGCCGTACAGCACGATGAGCGTGTCGTCGTCGACACCCGCCGAACGCAGCAGCGCCTGCAGGTCGTCGCGGCTGACCAGGTCGCGCCGCAGCGGATCGGTCAGCTGGGTCATCCAGTTGATCCCGGTCGCGCCGGGCAGGTGCCCCTCGTCGTACGACCGGGTGTTGACGTCAACCTCGAGGAAGCGAACCTTCGGATCGGCGAGGTGAGCGCGCGCCCAGTCGATATCGACGAGGGCAGCGGGTAGCGAGGCGGGGTGAGCGGCGTGAACAGCCGTCATGAGTGAGTGGAGACTCCTTCGAGTCGGTGGTCGACGGGCGCGCGGGCTGTTGCCGCGCGGGCGGGAGGAATGCAGGCGGCCGAATCCCGACCGATCTGGTCGGAGTATGGCGCAGCTCCCGCCGGCCATCAAGGGCCGGCGGTCAGACGGCGGTCAGTGCTTGTTCTGCCCCGGTGCAGTGGCGCGGCCCGGCGCGTCCGCCGCGGCGCCATGCGCAGCGTTGCCGCCGCCGTGCCCGCCACTCATGACCCAGCCGATCCCCGGCGACAGGTTGAGCGACGGATCGGCATCGTTCAGCTGGCGGGCGATCTGGCCCCAGCCCATGCCACCGTCGAGCATCTGCTGCAGGTCGGCCACCGAGGTCCCGCTGGCATCGGACCAGGCCAGCAGGCGCACCGCGCCGCCCACGCCGTTCGACTCGATGAGCGACTTCAACGTCGCGGCATCCGTGTCGATGCCAGCCGTCGAGAGCCGATCCAGCACGTTGGCGATGAGCTCGTCGGATGGCGATGCGTTGCTGTCGACGTGGTCGGCCTCGCCCTTGTCCTCATCGGTGCCTTCGCTCTCATCGGCCGAACCCGATGCGGCGGGCTCGTGCGAGGCGGCAACGGGTGATCGGTGCTCGAGCGCAACGGGGTTGCGGACGGCGAAGGCGGTGCCGGCGACGAGCAGCAGCAGGGCGACCACGGCGAGGGCGACGTGCGGGAATCGGTTCATGACGCAGGTTGTAACGCATTCAGGCCTTCCGCGTTATCCCCAAAAGCGCCGTTGCGGTGCCGATGCACACCGCTCGGCTAGTACTCTCGTCTGGTTCCGGATGACCGCTCCGGCCGCGTACCGTGCAGCGACACGGCCGCGGGCTCTCTCCGCGGCGGCTTCCCCAAGGAGGGATGGTTGACCTTCTGGAACTGGCGCCGTGGCGCACCCAACGGCGCAACCGTCGGCAATACCGCGGTCGCCCTCGCCCCCGAGCTTGCCCCGATCGAGCTGTACACGGCCGATGCCCGCGTGGTCGGCTGGATCGCGGCCAACGGCCGGCGCGTCACCGACCTGCTCAACGAGCAGGACGAGCTGCGCCTGTGGCGGCCGCTCCCCGGCCCGCTCGACGAGGAGCCGCAGTCATTGCCCGACCCACGACGCGCCGACGGTGAGGAATGGCAGTCCGTCGTCACCGAGACGATGATCCTGGCGATGCCCCCCGAGTGGCGTGCCAGCCGGCAGCTGCGGCTGCACAAGCGCCTCCGCCGCGTCGCGCTCAGCGCCGGTCCGTTCCAGGTGACCGGCAACCTGCACCTCCACCCGGGGGTCGAGGTCGGGCCGCACCTGCTGGTCCGCGGCCAGCGCTTCCTGCCGCTGACCGATGCCTACATCCTCCACGGCGGCGAGCCCCCGTTCGAGCACGTCGTCTCGGTCGTGATCGTCAACACGGCGCACGTCACCAGCCTGACGCCGCTCGTCACGCTCGCCTAGCGGTCGGGATCGACCAGGGCCTCGTCCTCGGCGCTCACCTCGGCCGGCTGCGCGTCCGTGGCCCGGTCGACCTCGACGGCGCCCGCATCGCCGAGCAGCCGCTCGACGACCAGCGGCTTACCGGTCCGCACCGTCACCAGCGAGAGTCCCTGCTCGAGCTGCTGCTGGTGGTGTTCCGCCTGATGGCGCGGGATGCCGAGCCCGAGCAGGCCACCGAGCACGCCGCCGGTGACCGCGCCGGCGCCCGCCGCCAGCAGTGCGGTGCCGACCGCGCCCGCGGCCAGGAACGGACCGATCGCCGGCAGTGCGGCCAGGCCAAGCCAGGCCAGCGTTCCCCCGGACACCGCGCCGGTCACCGCGCCTCCGAACGCGCCGGGGCCGGCGGTGTTCGTCGTCTCCTCGACCTCGACGTCGGCATCGCGCGGTTCCTCGCGGCTGGCGAAGCCGATCTCGTCCCGCCCGTAGCCGGTCTCGCGCAGCCGCTCGACGGCCGCCTCGGCGGCGGTGCGATCACGGAAGCTCGCCACCACCACGGTGTGCGGCACGTCCTCGTCCACGGCCTGGTCGTATCCCGGATTGCGCCGGGTCTCGTCATGCAGCATCGGGATCTCCTCCTGTTGCGCCGGTCCCGGCGCGTCGGCAGCAGGGAGGCAGGTTCGGTGCCAGCCGGGCGATAATCGGCATATGCCGCAGCTGCGCTCGTCGATCGACCCGAATGGCGACGAGTCGCGCACCAACCGCGCGGCGATGCAGCAGCAGGTTGACCAGCTGCGCGCCCGGACGGAGGCTCTCGCCGAGGGTGGCGCCGGCGGCGACGTGCGGTCGATCGAGCGGCATCGCAGCCGCGGCAAGCTGCCGGTCCGCGAACGCGTGAACCGGCTGGTCGACCCCGGCAGCGCCTTCCTGGAGGTCTCCGCGCTGGCGGCCAACGGCCTGTATGACGACGATGCCCCGGGTGCGGGGATCGTGACCGGCATCGGTCTGGTCGAAGGCGTCGAATGCGTGATCGTCGCCAACGACGCCACCGTCAAGGGCGGCACCTACTACCCGACGACCGTCAAGAAGCACCTGCGCGCGCAGCAGATCGCGCTCGAGAACCGGCTGCCCTGCCTCTACCTGGTCGACTCCGGCGGCGCGTTCCTACCGATGCAGGACGAGGTCTTCCCCGACGTCGACGACTTCGGGCGCATCTTCTACAACCAGGCGCAGCTCTCATCGGCGGGGATCCCGCAGATCGCGCTGGTGATGGGCTCCTGCACCGCTGGCGGAGCGTACGTTCCGGCCATGAGCGACGAGACGGTCATCGTGCGCGGCACCGGCACGATCTTCCTGGGCGGCCCGCCGCTGGTGAAGGCGGCCACCGGCGAGGAGGTCACGGCCGAAGAGCTCGGTGGGGCCGAGGTCCACACCGTCACCTCGGGCGTCGCCGACCACTACGCCCTCGACGACGAGCACGCCCTGGCCATCGGCCGCTCCATCGTCGCCAACCTGGCCTGGTCGAAGCCGGCTGCGCCCTGGCCGCTGCGCCCGCCCTGCCCGCCGGCGGTGGCCGCCGAGTCGCTCTATGACGTGATCCCGGCCGATGCGCGACGCTCCTACGACGTGCGCGAGGTGATCGCCCGGCTCGTCGACGGCAGCGAGTTCCACGAGTTCAAGGCGCGCTACGGCGAGACCTTGGTGTGTGGCTTCGCCCACCTCGAGGGCTATCCGGTCGGCATCCTGGCCAACAACGGCATCCTGTTCAGCTCGTCGAGCCTGAAGGGGGCGCACTTCGTGGAGCTCGCCTCGCAGCGACGCATCCCGCTCGTCTTCCTGCAGAACATCACCGGCTTCATGGTGGGTCGCGAATACGAGGCGGGCGGCATCGCCAAGGACGGCGCGAAGCTGGTGACCGCGGTGGCGACCACGTCGGTGCCGAAGTTCACGGTCATCATCGGCGGCTCGTTCGGCGCCGGGAACTACGGCATGGCCGGGCGCGCCTACTCGCCGCGCCAGCTGTGGATGTGGCCGAACGCTCGCATCTCGGTGATGGGTGGCATCCAGGCGGCGCGGGTGCTATCGACCGTGCACGGCGACTTCGCCTCGGACCAGGAGCGGGACGCCTTCGAGGCGCCGATCCTCGACGAGTACGAGCGCCAGGGATCGCCCTACTACTCGACGGCGCGGCTGTGGGACGACGGCGTGATCGACCCCACCGACACGCGGCGGGTCCTCGCGATGGGCATCAGCGCGGCGCTCAACGCGCCGATACCCGAGACGAGGTTCGGCGTCTTCAGGATGTAGCCCGCGCGATCCCGAGGCGGGCGTCCAACGCCGCGGCGCGGTCCAGATCAGCCGCTTCGGCCTGGCCGCTCGCCTCGAGCAGACGGATTGCCTTGCTGATTCCCCACGGCGCGGGGACTTGCTCGAAGGCAGCCAGCGAGATGCGCGCCTCGGCGGCCGCCCCGGCGAGATCGCCCCGGGCCAGCGCCAGGCGACCGCGGACGAATGCCTCGCTGCCCGTGCGGTAGGGCGTCAGCCAGGCATCGTTGCCATCCCAGCGTCGCATCCGCTCGATCGCCGCGTCGACCAGGTCCAGCCGGCCGTCGGCGACCCAAGCATCGAGCACCGTCTCCATCGCCGCGAAGAACGATGGCATCCCGGGCGCCTCGCTCCAGATGTCGAGCAGGTCGGGGCCTGGCTCGAACTCGGGGAGGAGGCCCGCCGCCACGAAGCGGAGGTCCATGGCGGCGTGCATGAACCGACCGAAGGGCGAATCCGGGAAGCTGGCGCGCTTCGGGTCGAGCCATGCGTTGGCGCGCGCCAGCGCATCGGTCCGGCCCTGGGCCAGGGCGATGGGAGTCAGGACGGTCCAGGTGCGAACCACCGGGCGGTGGTAGGCGTTCGCCTCGCCGATGGCGATCGCCCGTTCGCCAGCGTTCCAGGCGAGCTCCCAGTCGCCGGTCACCAACGCTGCCTCGGCACGACCGAAGGCGACCCACGCCTCCTCCTCGCGCAGCCCGTGGGCGGTCGCCACCTCCTCCGCCCGATCCAGCAATGGACCGATGCGACGCGGCTCGGTTTCGGCGCAGAGCATGGCAGCGATGCGCAGTGCGGTACCCGCCCGCCGCGGGTTGCCTGCCCGGAGGGCAAGGTCGGCCAGCTGCAGGCTGCGGTTCACCAGCTCGTTCCGCTCCAGGCGCCCGAGCTCGAGGAGTATCCCGTTCAGCTGGAACTGCGCGTCGAGCTGCAGCCGGCCGTCACCGCCGGCCTGGGCGATGGCGACGACGCGTTCCAGATCGCGCACTACGTCCACGTTCGAGCGGTAGGCGATGCGTGCCCAGGCGCGTGTGTAGAGCAGCCTGGCCGTGGCCAGATCATCGGTCTCACCCAGGCGGGCGAGCGCTTCGTCCGCCAGGCGCTCGGCGTCGCCGAACAGCAGCTGCTCGATCAGCACGTCACCGAGGGCGCTGATGCTCTGCGCGTACCCGGCGCGCGCCGCCTCGCTGCCGCCGAGCTGCTGCTCGTACGCCGCGACCGCGGAACGATAGGCGATCACCGCCTGGTCCATGTCGCCGCTGAACGCGACCGCTTCCCCCAGCCGATGGAACCGGCGCGCGACGAGCAGCGGCTCGTCCTCCGGCGCGACCGTCAGCGCTTGGCGCAGCTGCGTCGCAGCCGTCAGCGGCGCCGCGGTGGCCATCGACTGCACTGCGGCGCGCTCCAGCCAGGCGGCCGCCAGCCGGGCGAGCTCGGGCCGCTCGAGGTCGCCGGGCAACCGCGGTGTCAGCGTAGGCATCGCCTCGAGGGCGTCGGCAAGGTGATGCGCGATCTCCGCGGCAATGAGGTCGGACCGTTCACCGGACGCTTCCTCGAGCCACCGCGCCAGGCGAACGTGGAGGTGGGCGCGCTCCAGGCGAGCCAGGCTGGCGTAGCCCGCATCGCGCAGCAACGCATGCCGGTACGCGTACGTGTCACCGAGCATCGCCGGCCGCGGCCCGGCGAGCAAGGCGCGTGTCAACAGCTCGTCGAGGGCCGCACGGCCGGCCGCGTCAAGCGCGCCGAGTGACTGCTCGATGAAGCGACGCCCGGCGACCGAGGCGCGGCGAGCCAGGCGGCGCGTATCGGCCGGCAGGTCGTCGAGCTGCGACGCGTAGATCGCCTGGACGGTCGACGGCAGCGGCGCATCGGTCGGCGAGGTGGTGAGCCGCCAGCCGCCCTGCTCGGGCACGAGGATGCCCACGCTGATCCAGGATCGCAGCAGTTCCTCGATGAACAGCGGGTTGCCATCGGATCGCTCGACCAGGCTGTCGACGAGGTCCGCGGGCAGCGCGTCGCCGACGAGGTGGCTGACCAGCGCTCGGGCGTCCAGTGGCGCCAGCGGCTCGAGGTCGAGGCGAAGCCGGCCGTGCTCGGCGTCGGGCGCGCTCCAGTCCGGCAGCCGCTCAACCAGCGCGGGGCGCGCGGAGCCGACCACGATCCGGCCGGCATCGGCCGCCGCGTCGAGGAAGGCGAGCAGATCGGGCTCGGCCCAGTGGAGATCCTCGAGCAGCCACGCGGAGCGCCCCGACGAGGTGCCTGGTTCGAGTGCCGCCAGCGCCTCGATCCATGCCGCGAACCGCTCGTCGCGCTCGGTCGGCGACGCGGGGGCAGCGGTTGCGGGACGCACCAGCGCGAGGGATTCGTCAACGAGCGTGCCGCGACGTGGTTGGGCGATGCCAGCGTCCGTCAGCCGCGTTTCCATCGCGGCGCGCAGCTCCGCATCCGGGGCAGCGCCACTGACCTCGAGCGCACCGAGCAGCAGCTGGGCGACCGGCTCAAACGCCGACGCGCCGCTCGGTCGCACGAACGCCCGCCACACCGGCTGCCCCTCGGCGGCCAGGCCATCGGCCACCGCAGCCAGCAGGCGGCTCTTGCCGACCCCGGGCGGCGCAACGATCAGCCAGCGCAGGCCGGCGTCGGCGGCTGAAACGCTCTCGACGATCTGCTGCACGACGGCGTCGCGGCCGATCATCGGCGCGCGCAACGATCCCATCGCGCGACTGCGCTCGGGGCGAGGCAGGAGGCGCAGCGCCACCGCGGCGCGCACCGGCTCGGACTTGCCCTTCAGCGTCAGCGCGTCGACCGGCTCGAGCTCGACCGTCGCCGCGGTCGCGAAGGCGGTCAGCTCGCCGACGAGCACCTGCGACGGCTGAGCGGCGGCCTGGAGCCGCGCGGCGACGTTGACCGTGTCGCCGGTCACCCGCCCGACGTCGGGTCCGGATTCGGCGGAGACGACCTCGCCGGTGTTGATGCCGATTCGGACCTGCAGCCGGCCGGGCTCGAGGCCGATCTGCGCCGACAGTCCCTCCACGGCGCCGATGAGTGCCAGTCCGGCCGCGATCGCGCGCTCGGCATCGTCGTCGCGGCTGCGTGGCAGGCCGAAGACCGCCATCGCCGCGTCGCCGATGAACTTCTCGAGCTGCCCACGGTGTCGCTGCACGACGTCACGAACGGTCGCGAAGTAGGCGTCCTGGATGGTGGCCACGTCCTCCGGATCGAGCCCCTCGGACAGTGGCGTGAACCCGACGAGGTCGGCGAACAGGACCGACACGATCCGGCGCTCGAGGGACCGCGGTGGATCCATGCGCGGCACTCTACGCGAGGCCGCTCGCGGTGAACAGGGTTGCGCTCAGGTCACTGGCGAGAGCACCGCGTGCTCGACGACGAAGCGAACGCCGAGCAGGTCGGCGGTCCGCGGAGCGGCCGCGGCGGCGAGGGTGACGACCAGCGAGGCGGCGGCAACGCTGCGCGGCACCAGGCGCACGACATGCTGGCCGACGGTGCACACCGCCAGGTCGCCGGCCGCTTGGAAGAGCATCCCAAGCTGTTTCGAGTGCTCGGCGGCGCTCGCCGCCGGATCGTCGACGGCAACGTCGACGCGCACGAGACGAACCGGCGAGCCGATGGGATGGCGGTAGCCAGCGCGCTCGTTCAGCGCATGGGTGCCCCATTCGGCGCCGACCATGACGTGCTCGATCAGGAACGGCAGCCCATCCGGACCGATGCGCGGCGGCAGTGCCGTCCACCACTCGACGACCTCGCCGTCGTCGCGTCGACGTGAGCCGCGGACCGGGTCGCCGATCTGGCTGCCGTAGCCGCGCAGGGCGTGGACATCGGGCTCGAGTGGGCGGTCGTCGAGGGCATAGGCGGCAAACCCGCCGCCGGTTCGCAGCGCTCCGATCGCGGCCGCCCCCATCGGCCAGCTGGCGGCTGCCGCCTCGTCCTCCACCCCGAGGAGCTCGAGGTACGAACCGTCCGCCAGCCACGCCAGGCGGTTACGGGTGCCGAACGCTTCGTGGCGGCCACCACCCTGGGCGGACAGGCCGACCAGGTCTTCGAGAGCGGCGGCTGCGGCGTCCGGATCGGGCGCGGCGATGGCGATGTGATCGACCCCGCGCAGCATGGCTCGATGCTAGCACCGGCCGGCATCGGGTAGGCTGCGGAGGTGACCTCCCGACCGCCTTCCGGATCACCCGGCACCGAGTCCCAGGCGCCAGCGCCGGGCTCGCACGATCGCAGCACGCCGACCGGTTCGCTGGAAGTCAGCGCAGCCCAGCTCTTCGAGGCGATGATCGCCGCGCGCGACGCCGAGGGGCAGGATAGCGGTCCGCTGCACGAGTTCTACCGGACGCTGATGCAGTCGACGCTGCTGCTGCCGGTTCCACCCGATCACGGGGAGGATGCGAAGCGAGCGCTGGCCAGCGCGGTGAACGACGACGCGGAGGTCGAGATCAGTGTGATGCTGGCGCGCGATCCCGAGGGCCAGCCGACGAGCGTGCTGTTCGGCTCCTTCGCCTCGCTCTCGGCCTGGGCACCGGGCGGCACCGGCAACCTGCCGCTGCCCGCGCGCATCGTGTTCGCCAACCTGGCATCGTCCGGCCTGCCGGCAATCATGGACCCGGCCGGGCCGATTCCCTATCGCTTCGAGCCGTTCGAGGTTGCGGCGTTGGCTGCGGGCCGAGTGCCCGGCAGCGACGAGCTCCTCTTCCAGCCGTCGAGCCGCGGATCGGTCCGGCTGCGCCTGCCCGGGCCCGAGACACTCGAGCTCGAGTCCCAGCTCGCCGACGCCCTCCGCGGCTCCGCCGTTGCCGAGGCCTACCTCGTCGTCTCCGAGACCGATGCGGGCCAGCACCTCCTGCTCGGCCTGGTCGGTGACGAAGGGACGTCGGTCACCGTGGACGTCCCCGACGGGACCGACGTGACGTGGCTCGAGGAGCCGCTCCTCGGTTCGGTGCGGGCAATCTCGGGCCCGTTCTTCCGTCGATGAGCGCGCCGCTGCTCGTCGAGCTGTCGGGGGGCGTGGCACGCGTGACGCTCAACCGGCCCGAGGTGCGCAACGCGTTCAACGCCGAGCTCATCGGGGAGCTGCGGGCGGTGTTCGCGTCGCTGGCCGGCGAGCCGCCGGACGCGCTGCGAGCCGTCGTCCTGGCCGGCAACGGGCGCTCGTTCTGCGCCGGTGCCGACATCGATTGGATGCGCGCCTCGCTCGATCTGTCGCTCGACGAGAACGAGGCCGACGCTGGCCGGATGGCCGAGATGTTCGCGACGATCGACGCCTGCCCGGTGCCGGTGGTGGCTCGCGTCCAGGGCGCGGCGCTCGGCGGCGGGATGGGGCTCTGCGCGGTCGCCGACAGCGTCGTCGCCACGGCCGATGCGACGTTCGGCTTCACCGAGACGAAGCTCGGCATCCTGCCCGCCGTGATCGCCCCGTTCGTGCTGGCCAAGGTCGGCGAGTCGGCGGCGCGGCGACTGTTCCCCGGCGGCGAGCGGTTCGGCGCGCATCGCGCCGCGGAGATCGGCCTGGTGCACGAGGTCGTCGCCGACGAGGCGAGCCTCGACATCCGGGTCGGCCAGGTGGTCGAGGAGATGCTGGCGGCCGGCCCGACCGCGACGCGCGCCGCGAAGGCGATGATCCGCGATCTGCGCGGCGCCTCTGCCGAGGACGCGCGACGCATGACCGTCGAGCGGATCGCGCGCCAGCGGATCTCGCCAGAAGGCCAGGAAGGACTCACCGCGTTCCTCGAGAAGCGCCCGCCGTCCTGGCGCTCGTGACGCTGCTCCGCTGTTCTGCGACACTCGCGACATGAGCGACGAGGAGCTCACGCCAAGAGAGGTCGCGGCCTCGCTGGGCGTCACCGTGCGCACGGTGCAGCGCTGGGTCGCCGCCGGCCGGCTGCCCGCGCGCCATGTCGGTGGCCGCGTCCGGGTGTCGCGTTCGTCGCTTCTTGCCTTCGATCCCGGCCGCGCCGCGGCCGAGCCGGTGCGCCCCATCCGGACCCTGCTGATCGCGAACCGTGGCGAGATTGCGGTCAGGGTGGCCCGCACGGCCCGGCGCCTCGGCATCAGCACGGTCGGGATCCACGTCGCCGGTGAACGGCCGCCGGACGCCATGGACCATACCGCGATCGTCGACAGCTACCTCGACGGCCCCGCGATCGTTCGCGCGGCGCGGGCCGAAGCGGCGGACGCGATCCACCCCGGGTACGGCTTCCTGTCCGAGAACGCCGACTTCGCGCGGGCCGTCGTCGACGCCGGCCTGATCTGGGTCGGCCCGCCGGCCGCCGCCATCGCAGCGATGGGTGACAAGGCCGCCGCCCGGCAGCATGCCGCGGGGCACGGCGTGCCCGTCGTCCCCGGCTACGACGGCGAGGCGCAGGACGACGCAACGCTCGGCCGTGAAGCGCGTCGCATCGGCTTCCCGCTGCTCGTCAAGCCGAGCGCGGGAGGCGGCGGCAAGGGCATGCGCGTCGTTCGCGATGCGGCCCACCTCCCCGACGCGCTCGAATCTGCCCGCCGCGAGGCCACGCGTGCCTTCGGCAGCGACCGGCTCATCCTCGAGCGCTTCATCGTGGCGCCCCGTCATGTCGAGGTGCAGATCCTCTTCGACGCGCACGGCCATGGCGTCCACCTCGGCGAGCGCGATTGCAGCACCCAGCGGCGCCAGCAGAAGATCGTCGAGGAATCGCCAGCCCCCTCGGTGACCCCTGACCTGCGCGAACGGATGGGCGCCGCGGCGATCACGGCAGCACGGGCGGTCGGCTATGTCAACGCCGGGACGGTCGAGTTCCTCCTCGCCGACGATGGCAGCTTCTACTTCCTGGAGATGAACACGCGGCTCCAGGTCGAGCATCCGGTCACGGAGGCCGTCACCGGTCGCGACCTGGTCGCCGACCAGCTCGCCGTGGCACAGGGCAGCGAGCTCGGCTTACCGGCCGATTACCAGCGGCTTACCGGCCACGCCTTCGAGGCTCGGCTCTACGCCGAGGACCCGGAGAGCGGCTTCCTGCCGGCAACCGGCCGGCTGCTCGAGCTGCGCTGGCCGGACGACACCCGCATCGACACCGGCGTCCGGCGCGGCGACGAGGTCAGCGACCGGTTCGATCCGTTGCTCGCCAAGCTGGTCGTGCACGCGCCGACGCGCGACGCGGCCCTGGCACGGCTCCGGCAGGCCCTCGACGAGACGGTCGTCCTCGGCGTGCGCACCAACCTGCGGTTCCTGCGCTGGCTGCTGGCTCAGCCGGTGATGCGCGACGGCGAGATGCGCACCGACACGCTGTCGCGGATCGAGCTGCCGAAGGAGCCGCCGATTCCGGCCGATGCCTGGCGCTTGGCGGCCAGCGCACTGTCGGCTGGGTACAACGGTGTCTGGACCGGCGGCTGGCGGCTGAACGCCGCGCCGCAGCTGCGCGTCCGGCACGGCGACGTGGAACGCGCGGTCGATCTGCCGGTCGGCGGCTGGACCGTCCCGGGCGAGGTGGCGACGGATCCGGACAGCGGCGAGGCGTTCGTCGACGTCGAAGGCCAGTCGCTCGAATTCCAGCTGGCGCCCGCACCGAGCGTCGATGAGGCGGCGCGCCACGCGTCCGCCGCCGGCAGCGGCGAGGCGCGGCTCACCGCGCCGATGCCCGGTCGGGTGATCAGCGTTCGCGTGGTCGAGGGCGGATCGGTCAAGGAGCAGCAGCCGGTGATCGTCATCGAGGCGATGAAGATGGAGCACGCCGTCGTCTCGCCGATGGCCGGGACGGTGACCCGCGTCGCCACCGACGTGGGAGCGCAGGTGCAGCGCGGCGATATCCTCGCCGAGGTGAAGGCCGAGTCATGAGCGACCGCGAGGTGCGCATCTACGAGGTGGGTCCGCGCGACGGCCTGCAGGCCGAGCGGGCGCTCCTGGCGACCGATGCGAAGCTGCGCTTCATCGAGCTGCTCGAGGCAGCCGGGCTGCGCGCGATCGAGGCGACCTCGTTCGTCTCGCCGAAGGCGATCCCGCAGCTGGCCGATGCCGACGATCTGATGCGCCGCCTCCCCCGAGCGTCGGGCGTCCGCTACCCGGTGCTGGTCCCGAACGAGCGCGGCATGCAGCGCGCACTGGACGCGAGCGTCGAGGCGATCTGTCTCTTCACCGCGGCGACCGAGAGCTATGCCTGGCACAACATCAACATGGGCATCGACGAGTCGCTCGCCGCCTTCGCTCCGGTCGCCGCGAGCGCGCGACTGCGCGACATGTGGATCCGCGGCTACGTCAGCACCGCGTTCGGCTGCCCGTACGAGGGCGAGGTCGGCGAAGCTGCGGTGGTTGACGTGTCGCAACGGCTCCTGGAGCTGGGGGTGGACGAGCTGGGCATCAGCGACACGGTCGGCGTCGCCACCCCGAGCGACGTCCGTCGGGTGCTTGGCGCGCTGCTGGGCGCCGGCGTCGATACCACCAAGCTGGCCTGCCACTTCCACGACACGCGCGGCACCGCGCTGGCCAACGTGATCGCCGCGATGGAGCTCGGCATCCGGTGCTTCGACGCATCGGCCGGCGGCATCGGCGGGTCGCCGTACGCGCCCGGCGCAGCCGGCAACCTGGCCACCGAGGACCTCGTCTACCTGCTCGATCGCGAGGGGATGGTCCACGGCGTCGACCTCGACCGGATCCTCGACGCGGCGCGCTTCGTCAACGAGCAGCTGCATCGGTCGACCAGCTCGAAGGTCGGGCATGCCGGGGGCTGGCCGAGGTCGGCTAGGATGCAGCCATGAGCGCGGCGACGGAGGCGCGACCGGTGATCCTGGACGTCGACACCGGGATCGACGACATGATCGCGCTGCTCATCGCCGCGACCGCGCCCGAGCTCAACCTGCGGGGCGTCACCTGCGTCGCCGGCAACGTCGAAATCCACAACGTGGCGCGCAACACCGGCAAGATCCTGCGCATGGCGGGGCGCGGCGACGTACCGGTGAGCATCGGCGCCGCCCGGCCGCTGCAGCGGCGCCTGCGCACCGCGCCCGACACCCACGGCCCGACCGGCACCGGCTACCTCGAGCTGCGCGGCGAGGATCGCCAGCTCGGCACCACCGAGTACACCGCCGTTCCCGCCAGCCGCTACCTGGCGGCGCACGTCAACCGGCATCCCGGCGAGGTGACGATCGTGGCGCTCGGCCCGCTCACCAACCTGGCCTCCGCGGTGCTCAACGGCACGGACCTCGAGCACGGCACGCGCGAGGTGATCTGGATGGGCGGCACGCTCGAGGAGCGCGGCAACACCACCGACACCGGCGAGTGGAACGCCTGCGTCGACCCGGAGGCATGCGAGGCGTGCCTGGCCCACAACGCCATCGACCAGATCTTCCCGCTCGACGCCACCCAGGACGTCCTGTTCACGATGTCCGACCTGGACGTCCTGCCCGATACGCACCTGGCCGGCATCGTGCGCGATGCCGTGCGCTTCTACGTCGGCTTTCATCAGAAGGCCGACGGACTCGACGGCGCCTACCTTCACGATCCGGTGGCGCTCATCGGCGGGCTGTTACGGCCCGACCTGGTGACCGATGCCGTCGACGAACGTCTCGCCTGCGACACGGGCAGCGACGTCTACGCCGCCGGGAGCCTGTATCGGTCAGACTCGGCCGACCGCCATCCGATTCGGGTGGCGACTGCCATCGATCCCGATGGAATGAAGGAGGAGCTGCTGGCGCGCCTGTCGCGCGCCGTCGCCAACCGCTACGACTGAGTGCTCGTCTCGAGTTCACATCGCACAGGAGGCCCATGGTGTCACAGCGCTGGGTTCGTCTACTGGCGGCGGTCATCGCTTTCGCGGTGGTGGCTTATGTCGGCATCGTCTTCTTCGGGAACTTTTCGGCGGAGGACTCGGCCAACAGCTGGGCGTTGATCAGCGCCATCGCGCTGATCATCGCGTTCATCGCCTACGCAGCGGTCGAGTACGCGCAGACCCGGGCGTTCAGCTCGATCTCGCACCAGTTTGACACGCGGACGATCGTGCTCATGCCCATCGCCATCGCGCTGAACATCATCCTCGGCCAGGCGGTCGCCGCAGCCCTGAAGATCCCGATCTATCTCGACTCGATCGGCACGATCCTGGTGGGAGCGCTCGCCGGGCCGATCCCGGGTGCACTGACGGGCTTCCTGGCCAACATCCTGTGGACCTACGTCGTGCCACCGCCGTTCCAGGGCGCGGTCGCCGCGCCGTTCGCCATCGTGGCGGCCGTGATCGGGCTGCTGGCCGGGCTGTTCGGTCGCGTCGGCTGGCTGCGGCCACGGCCCGATCGAACCTACGCTGAGCTTGCGCTCGGAGCCATCGTGGCGCTCGTCATCGTCGTCGGCCTGGCGATCTACGCCTACACGCGCTTCTACACGACCGGCTTTGCCTTCTTCGGCGATCAAGCCGACGTGCCGTTCTACTTCGTGATCCTGGGCTGGCTCATCGCGCTGCTGTTCATCGGGTTCATGGTCGGATTCGTCGCGTTGTTGTTCGTCCGGCGCGACCTGACCGTGGCGTTCGTCGTCGTGGCGGGTGTCGTCACCGGCATGATCGCCGCATTGATCAGCGCGCCGATCTCGGCAAACCTGTTCAGCGGCGTCACGGGCTCGGGCACCGACTTCCTGGTCGCGGCCTTCCGCTCCGGCGGCTCATCGATCGGCGACGCGGTGCTCCAGCAGGGTCTGCTCTCCGATCCGGTGGACAAGCTCGTGACGTTCTTCACGGTGTACCTCATCCTCAACGCCATGGCGCGGCGCACGAAGGCGCGATTCCCGCAGGGAGAGCGGCTCGTCGAGCACGGCGGCGAGGACGATCCCTTCGAGGCCACCATGAAGGAGGCGACTGCCTGAAAGATCCGGGGGCCGATGCGAGCGCGCCACGCGACCTGCCGCCGTTTCTGGCGCAGCCGGGGCCGAGCGCATTCCATCGGCTCAACCCGCTGACCAAGCTGCTCCTGGCCGTCGTAACCGCAGTCGCGGCGGTTGTGATCGGCGGCTTGGTCGGCCCGCTGGCGTTGGTGGTCGTGGGAATTCTCTTCCCGGCAGCCATCGCCGGGATGCTGCCGCGACTGCTGCGAACCACGTTGCTGCTGAGCCTGCCGATCGCGATCAGTGCGCTGCTCGTCAACCTGTTCTTCTTTCCCGGCGGCCAGACCGTCCTCTTCCGGCTGGGACCGATTACTGCGACCGCCGAGGGCGCGGCGCTGGCGCTCGAGATCCTGGTGCGCATCCTGGCCATCGCCGGTGCGGTCACGCTCTTCTACCTCACCACCGATCCGCGCGACCTGACCCTCGACCTCGAGCGTCGCGGCGTGTCGTCGCGGGTCGCGTTCGTGGCCAATGCATCGGTGCAGACCGTCCCAGCCATGCTCGAGCGCGCAAACACGATTACCGCCGCGCAACGAGCGCGCGGCCTGGACACCGAGGGCTCGTTCCTGCGCCGGCTGCGCGGCATCGTGCCGATCGTCGGGCCGACGATCATCGGCTCGATCAGTGACGTCGAGGAACGTACCATGGCACTCGAGGCGCGCGGCTTCACACGGCCGGGCCGTCGCACGCTGCTCTGGTCCCCGGCCGACTCGCCGGCGCAGGCCATCGCGCGCTGGGCGCTCGTTCTGGTTGTCCCGGCACTTATCGCGGCGCGCGTCGCCGGTCTGCTGGGCTGATGCTCGAGCTGCGCAACGTCTCTTACCGTTACGCCGGTGCCACCCGCGCGTCCCTGCGCGAGGTCTCGCTGCAGCTGCACGACGGCGAGGTCATGGGCCTTGTCGGGGCCAGCGAGGCGGGCAAGACGACGACCTGCCTGGTGGCATCCGGACTCGCACCCCGCGCCGTCGGCGGCCGGATGCTCGGGGCATTGCTCGTGGATGGCGTGGACGTCACGAATGAGCCGATGCACGTCCTGGCCGGATCGATCGGCATCGCCTTCCAGTCGCCGGCGACGCAGCTCTCGGGGGTGGCCGCCACGGTTTACGAGGAGGTCGCGTTCGGCGCGATGAACCTCGGCATGCCACGCACAGAGGTCATTGCCCGGACCGAGTCGGCCCTCGACGCGCTGCGCATCGCATCCCTTGCCGAACGGGAGCCGTCACGGCTGTCCGGCGGCCAGATGCAGCTCGTCGCCCTTGCCGGGCTGCTGGCCATGGGCCCGCGCCACCTGTTGCTCGACGAGCCGACGGCACAGCTCGACCCCGTCGGCACGCGACTGGTGGCGGATGCCATCCAGCGGCTTGCCGCCGCCGGCACATCCATTCTCGTGGCGGAGCAGAAGACCGACCTGCTGCGGGATCTCGCGTCGCGGGTCGTGGCCATCCACGCCGGGAGAGTCGCGCTCGAGGGACCGGCGGTCGAGGTGCTCGCCGATCCACGTCTCGTCGAGCTCGGGGTGGCCGCGCCGGCCGCAGCGCGACTGGAGCGACTTGCCCGCGAACGGGGCCTCGATCCCGCCCCCCTGCTGGAGGCAGCGCGCAGCTGATGGTCCGGCTGGCGGTGGAAGAGCTCGTCCATGTCTATCCATCGAACAGCGTCCGCGCGCTCGACGGTGTCAGCCTGGCGTTCGGCGAAGGAGAGCGCGTCGCGCTCATCGGACAGAACGGCAGCGGCAAGACCACGTTGGTGCGCCACCTGAACGGCCTCCTGCGCCCGACTGCCGGTCGCGTGCTGATCGACGGAGGTGACGTCGCGCATCGAAGCGTGGCACGCCTGGCCCGGGTGGTCGGTCTGGTCTTCCAGGATCCAGATCGCCAGATCTTTGCCGGATCGGTCCGGGCGGAAGTGGAGTTCGGGCCTCGCAACCTCGGCGTTTCGCGACGCGACCTCGACGCACAGGTTTCGGAAGCGCTCGCGGCGGTCGGGCTGCAATCGGAGGCGAAGACGAATCCCTACGACCTGGGCGCCTCGCGGCGCAAGCTGCTGACGCTGGCATCGGTCCTGGCCATGTGCACACCCATCCTCGTCCTCGACGAGCCGACAACCGGGCAGGACGCACGCGGCGTCGAGCGGGTGCGGGACGTCGTGCGCAACGCTGCCGCGGCGGGACGTACGGTCATCACCGTCAGCCACGACATGCCCTTCGTGGCGGAGAACTTCGAGCGGGTGGTGGTCATGCGTGAGGGCCGCGTCATCCTCGACGGGCCACCCGCCGAAGTCTTCGCGCAGGCCGCGTGGTCCGAGCTGGCGTCGACCCACGTTCACCCACCGCTGCCGGCCGTGATCGGTGACCGACTGGGGCTCGGTACCACGCCGACCGATGACGACCTGCTGCGAGCATTCCGCCGACGCGGCGAGCACAGCGCCGCCTAGCTGCGCTCAGTAGAAGCCGGGCGGCGGCGGGAGCGCGTTGCCCTCGGCATCGAGGCGTTCGTCGACAGGCAGGTCGTCCCGATGGCGCCGCGCGCCGGTCGGTCCGGGAATCGGCTCCGCCATCACGCTGGAGGCGA
>DASSTC010000023.1:0-10244 GCA_035708065.1 Candidatus Limnocylindria bacterium
CGGCCCTGCGACCGCATTTCGGCGCCGACGCCATCCGCTAAGATCGGCTTCGGAGGGGTGGCAGAGTGGACGATTGCACCGCTCTTGAAAAGCGGCGACCGGAGACGGTCCGTGGGTTCGAATCCCACCCCCTCCGCCATCCATCATCACCCGGGAGGCCCCATGGCTGACGTGCTGCTGTTCCATCATGCCCAGGGACTCACGTCTGGCGTGCGCGCCTTTGCCGACGATCTGCGCAGTGCGGGTCACACGGTTCACTCGCCGGACCTGTTCGACGGACGGACGTTCGACAGCATCGACGAGGGAATGAGCTTCATCCAGGGTAGTGGCATGGAGCAGATGGTCGCGAAGGGGGAGCGCATTGCAGACGAGCTCCCGAGCAACCTGGTGTACGCCGGCTTCTCGTTCGGGGAGATGATCGCGCAGAAGTTGGCTCAGACCCGCCCCGGCGCGCGCGGCGCGCTCTTGTTCTACTCGTGCATTCCGATTAGCGGCGAATGGGCCTTCGGACCGTGGCCGGACGGCGTTCCGGTCCAGATTCACGGCATGCAGGACGATCCGATCTTTGCCGGCGAAGGCGACATCGATGCTGCGCGCGAGATCGCCGCAACGGTCCCCGGCGCGGAGCTGTTTCTCTATTCGGGCGACCGGCACTATTTTGCGGACCGCTCGCTCCCGTCGTACGACGCCGAAGCGACGCGGCTGCTCACCCAGCGGGTCCTCGTGTTCCTCGAGCGGCTCTGATCAGCACACCCACGTCCCGGCCGCGATGGCCGGGGCTGGCCGACTGACGGGATCGACTCGTTCCGAGATAGCCGGCTAGTAGACCGCCGCGATTCCACTCAGGTCGCCGTTCTCGGGCGACCGCTTCAGCGTCTCGCCGGTGTAGCCGTACGGGTACATCGTCTCGAACCGATCGCTGCTGGCGTGGTCGAGGCCGTAGGTGTGCCCGAACTCGTGCGTCGCGATGTTGCCGACGTCGTACTTGGCGATCGCCTCGTAGCAGCCGTCACCCTCGCTCGATGCCACGAACCACGGCAGCCGGCTGTTGAAGACGGTGTCGCTCTCGATGCTGCCGTCGCTCCAGCGCCACGTGTAGGTCACCGCAATCGTCGATCCGCCGGTGCGGCCGAACATCAGCTCGTAGCGATGGTTGGCGCCGTACTTCGTGGCGGTGCCGTCCGTCGCGACCGTGATCGACGGCGCGCCGCTGCCGCGCCAGGCGTTGAAGCCCGCCTGCATGGCGGTGGTGACCGCGCTCGTCCCGAGACCGC
This sequence comes from Candidatus Limnocylindria bacterium, assembly GCA_035708065.1. Classification (GTDB taxonomy): domain Bacteria; phylum Chloroflexota; class Limnocylindria; order QHBO01; family QHBO01; genus JAICUY01. Next base: position 1,275 of record DASSTC010000023.1, read on the forward strand.
TCGGGATCGTGCCGGTCGTCAGGTGCGCCGTCTGGTTGCCCTGCACCGCCCAGCCGGTGAGCGCGTACTGGTTGTTCGACGAGCCGTCGTTCGAGCAGTTGGCCGTCGCGGGTCCCGGCCTCGCCTTGGCGACCTGAATGGCGTGCACGTCGACGAGCGTCGCGTGGTCGCCGCCTGCGGCGACCGGCGCCGCGCCCGACACCACCAGCGCCAGCGCCAGACCGATGCCGAAGCCTCTCCTGAGCATGAGGACCCTCCCTGGGGCACCGCCCGCCGAGCGACCTGCTCGCCGTGGAATCGCGACATCTTGCTCGCTTCGGGATGGCGCGGCAAGACGTGTCCCACGATCGGTGACCGCCGGAACCGGCTGATGGTCATTGTCCCGAGGGCGAGTGACGGCCTGGTGCGCATCAGTCGCTTCGGGCAGGTCCGAGGGCGCAGATGTCGCTGCTGTGCGCGTCAACTGCGTCGGGTGGCCCTCCGCCGGCCCGGTCCCACTCGGTTGGTGCTCAGCTCGCCTCCGCCGGCGGCTCTGTCGGGCGCTTCGCCGCGGCTGGCGCGCATATGCGCGACGTTTGCACGGCCAACGAGTGGGGCGGCGAGGAGGCGCGGTCGACGAGTGAGGCGGCGACGGCGACGCGGTCAGGCCACTGAGACGCCGCGAAGGTAAGGCGGCACTGCGCTTCACCCCGCGGCGGGCACCTCGTGGTGGAGCCGGCACCGGGCCTCGTACGTCTCGTCGCCCATCCCGCCGATGACGATCAGCGGCGAGTCCGCGGGCGCGGGCGCCCCGTCGATCAGCCGCTGCGTTCGCGTCGCCGGCTCGCCGCAGACCATGCAGATCGCGGTCAGCTTGGTGACCTGGTCGGCGAGGGCCATGAGCCGCGGCATCGGGCCGAACGGCACGCCCCGGAAGTCGCGGTCGAGCCCGGTGACCAGTACCTGCTTGCCCGCCTCGGCGAGCCGCTCGACGACGTCGGGCAGCGACGCATCCCAGAACTGGCCCTCCTCGATGGCCACGATGTCGGCGTCGCCGACCAGCGCCTCGATCTCGGACGAATCGTCGACGCTCAGGGCTTGGTGCTCCGCCCCGGAGCGCGACACGACGCGCACCTCTTCGGTGCGCGTGTCGAGGCGCGGCTTGATCAGCAGGACGCGACGGCCGGCGATCGAGAAGCGGCGCAGCAGGCGCAGCATCTCGTCGGTCTTGCCGCAGAACATGCAGCCGCAGATGACGTGCACCCAGCCGGAGGTGTAGAACATCACGCCGCCGCTCGCATCGGTCAGTCGCCGACGACGACCGCGACTCCTTCGGTCGGCATGCCGAGCTCGGTCGCCAGGGTCTCGCGCATCACCGATTCGGGCGCCTCCTGGCCGGTCAGCAGCCGAAACGTCTCGGCCGATGCTCGCAGGAAGCTGAGCTGGCCGTTCGACACCGTGCCGCCACGCTCCTTGGCCTGTCGCATGAGCGGCGTCACAGCGTGGTCGAGCACCAGGTCGAGGACGTGGAGGTCGGACGGCAGGGCATCGGCTTCGATGGGATTCTCGTCCGCCCCGATGCCGATGGCGGTGGTGTTGACGAGCAGGCCGGCCCGCGACAGCTCGGCCTCGATGATCGTCTCGTGCCACGGCATCGCCCGCAGGTCCATGTGCCGCGCGCTGCGCGCGAAGTGGCCGACCAGCCCCTCGGCCCGATGCAGATGCCGGTTGAACACCGCGATGCGCTGGAATCCGGACCCGATCAGGACCGACACGACGGCGCGCGCGCCGCCACCCGCGCCCAGCACCACGGCCTGGCGGGGCCACTTGCCCTGGACCTTGGGGAGGATGGCGACGAGGCCGGCGCGCACGCCGTCGACGTCGGCGTTGTAGCCGCGCAGGCGCTGCCCGTCCTTGACCACCACGCTCACCGCGCCGCTCTGCTTGGCGTCGTCGGAGAGGGTCCCGACCAGCGTGCTGACCTTCTCTTTGTGCGGCGCCGCGATGAGGGCGCCGACGTAGTCGCCGCCCTTGAGCGCGGTGATCGCATCGGCCAGCTGGTGCGGCTTGCGATCCCAGCGCTCGATCTCGATCTCGACGTTCGCGGCCGCGAACGCGGCCCGCTGCACGGCCTCGACGAACGACGGTCCAGAGAGTTGTCCGATGATGGGTAGGCGCTGCACGGCTGGGTCTCGTGTGGGTGCTTCGGGCGCCTGTCCGGGCGAATCCCCCGACTCGTCGCCTCGATGCCTCCATGCTATCATCGGCGCCGGCTTCGGAGAGGTCGCATAGTGGCCTAGTGCGGCGGTTTGCTAAACCGTTGAAGGGGGTTACCTCTTCCGAGGGTTCGAATCCCTCCCTCTCCGCCACGCCCTCGGCGGGTGCCCGTAGCTCAGTGGATAGAGCGTCAGGTTGCGGACCTGAAGGTCGGAGGTTCGAGTCCTCTCGGGCACGCCAAGCTCAGCCCTCAGCGTCGCCGTCGGCCCGCTTCAGCCGTGCGCGATGGCGATCGAGACGCTGTTGAGCAGCAGGCCGAGCAGGCCCAGTGAAGTCGCGGTCGCGCCGCCGAGCACCACCAGCTTGGGCCAGCGCGATGCCGAGAAGACAAGGATGGCGAGCGTCGCCAGGATCGCTGCGCCCTTGAGCAGCAGCACCCCATCGACGCCGCCGGCGTGGTACGCCATGGCCATCACCCCGTTCGACTCCGCCCCGATCCCGATGACGTGAACCCCGATGGCGAAGCTGATCGCGTCGCCGAGCTGTGCCATCAGGAGGCCGGCGAGGATGAGGCGGGTGTGCATGTCATTGCTACTAAGCAGAATCGCGGCCGATGCGGCGTGTCGAGTGAATCCGTCGGCTGCGTTCCCATCCAGCAGGCGTATCGGCCAACGAGCCAGGCGGCGCAGGGCCTTCTTGGCCGGCGCTCCCACCCACCGGGCGTATAGGCCAACGAAACCGTGATTTCGCCTTCCTGAAGCCTCTCGCTGATGGCTCCCTGGCCGATACGCTCGCTCAGCGGGAATTCGGCGGACGGCAGCGGACAACGGCGGCGCAGCCACCAGCTGGCTCTATCGGCGAACGGCCAGACCGATGCGCCCCTTCGGCGGTCGATCGGGCCACCCACTGGCTCGATCAGCGCCCGGGCCGCCAAATGGGCCGGCCGAAGCCCCCTTGCTTCGCCGATAGCGCCACCGGCTGGCAATCCATCGCGGGCCCGCGCGGGTGTCCCGCGCCCGTGTCCCGCGCCCCGCGGCCCACGGCCACCGGCTCGGGCGCCGACCGGACTCGAGCGCGTCAGATGCCGGCGATCTCAACCTCGTCGACCACGTCCTCGACGCCGGGGACCTCGCCGACGATACCGAGCAGCTCCTCGAGGATGTCGATCGACTCGACCTGGCCGTGCAGCGTGACGGTGCTGCCGACCGTCGAGACCTGGAGGCGTTCGCCGGCCGGCACGTCGGACGCGCGCAGCCGCTCGACGACATCAGCCCGCAGCTCGTCGTCGGTCGGCAGCTGCCGCTCGAACTCGACGACGGTGTCCTCGGCGGACGCCTCGTCTTCGGGGATCTCGCCGGCCATCTCGGCGCGATCGAGACCCGGCGGCTGAATGTCGTCCTCCCGCTCGAGCTCGCCGGCATCGGTCGGGTCGGTGCCCGCCACGTCGGGACCGGACTCGCTGAAGCGCGCCTCGCTCATCACCCGGTCGGACGGCGGGACGTAGGGAACCCCCTCCTCGCGTGCGACGAGGGGATCATCGGTCTCGCCCGACGGCGGCGCCTGTACCAAGTCGCCGCCGGTCGCCGACGGCAGCGGCAGGCGGCGATCGTCATCACGGTTGTTCATCGGTGGTCCTCCTCGAGCTCTCGGTTCCAGCTGCAGGGCTGATCCGCACGAATCGGGCCGACCCGCGGCCGCCGCCGGGCGAGCGAACGGTCAGTCGCTGTGCGACGAGGCGCCGGGCACCGGGTTGCTGGCAAGCTGCGAGCGGCAGGTCAGCGTCCGCTCCCGGGCCGGGTTGGGATACCAGACGAGGTATTCAGGATGATCGGAGCTGTACTCCAGCCGGTTGCGCGCATAGGCGTCATTCGGCTGGATCCATGCGGCGCCCTCCGGCAGCCCGTGCTCGGGCACGTACTGGAACCCCAGCTGGCGCGCGCCACACGCGGCGACCACGGTATAGCCGCCCTCCCACGAGGCGTTGGCACGGACGATCCGCCAGCCCGGCAGTCGCTCGTGGACCTCGCCGACCACGTTGTTGAGCTGGGGGTTGCCGGTGGCCGGGATCGGCATCCACAGGGCCAGGCCGAGCACGGCACCGAGGAGCGGCACCGCGGCGAGCGCGCGCAGGTGTCGATGAAGTCGCATGGGTCTTGGTCTTGGATCCCCGTATGTGGCAGCGAGCAGTGGCTGGCGATGGCGCCGGCCCCCGAGGATAGAGCAGGAAGCGTACCGGCGCTCTGCTAGACTCGGCGCACGGTCGAACGGTTCCCGACCAGCATCGGGGAGCGCGGGGAGGTCCGCTTGAACTACGAGCTGTACATGGCCGAGGCCATCGCCGAGGCGCGGCGCGGTGGGGAAGAGGGCGAGCAGCCCGTCGGTGCCGTGGCCGTCATCGACGACGCGATGATCGGTCGTGACCACGACCGCACCCAGCTCCAGCGCGACCCGACTGCCCACGCAGTCCTGCTGACCATCCAGGCTGCGGCTCGCAAGCTCGAGACCCGGCGCCTGTCCGACGTGACGATCTTCACCACCCACGAGCCGTGTGCGATGTGCGTCGGTGCGCTCGTCGAGGCACAGGTCCGCGCCCTGGTATACGCGGTTCCCGACGAGCGCCGTGGTGCGGCGGGCAGCGTCCTGCAGCTCGCCCGGGATGCATCGCTGCCCCACCAGATGTCGGTCGTCTCCGGTGTCCGCGAGGCTGAGGCGCGACGGCTGGGGGACGAGCAGCCGGCCCCTGCCTGACCCGCAGCGCGCCGGGCGGTCCCGGCGACCGCATCGGTAGCGTCTGCTAGACTCCCGACCCGGAGAGGTGTCCGAGTGGTTTAAGGTGCCGCTCTCGAAAAGCGGTGTGCGAATAGCACCGTGGGTTCGAATCCCACCCTCTCCGCCACCACCTTCCCGACGTGCACCGGCGCTCGACGTCATCCGCGGAGAGGTCGCCTAGTGGCCTATGGCGCCGCATTGGAAATGCGGTTCGGGGCAACCCGTCGGGGGTTCGAATCCCCCCCTCTCCGCCAGCGCCTCGCCGGCACGCCTTCGATTGACCGATGCCGACCGCTCACGTACCCTTCGCGTGGCCGTGCTAGGTGGGGAACTAGCGGTGCCCTGAACCCGCAATCCGCTACAGCGGGACGGAACTCCCGGTCCGAGGTCGCCGACCTCGCCTCCGGACGACATCGACCGACGTTGAAAGTCGGGTCCCACGCAGCGAAGGTCCGTGAACCCCGTCAGGTCCGGAAGGAAGCAGCGGTAAGCGATCACCCTCGGGTGCCGTGGGGCGACCTGGCTGGAGCCGGGAGGTGCGCGTTCGTGCGAGCGTCGTCGAACGACGCCGGGTGCACGGCCGACTCAACCCCTCGATCGGTGTACGGTTAGGAGGCCATGCCGAAGCGAGCCACCAGCCCCGTGGCGCCCTCAGCCGAACCCGAGCAGTCCGTGGTGGGCGCCGCCGCAGATCGCGGCGGTCCGCATCGCGCGCTGTATCGCCGCTGGCGCTCGCAGCGCTTCGGCGAGCTGCTCGGGCAGGACGCCACGGTCGCCACGCTGCGCAACGCGGTGGCGAGCGATCGGCTGGCGCACGCCTACCTGTTCGTCGGACCGCGCGGGACCGGCAAGACCTCGACCGCGCGCATCCTGGCCAAGGCCATCAACTGCACGAACCGCGGTGCCGACGGCGAGCCATGCGATGCCTGTCCGGCCTGCGTCTCGATTCGCGAGGGCCGCGCGCTCGACGTCATCGAGATCGACGCCGCCTCGCACGGGCTGGTCGAGGACGCGCGCGACCTGGTGATGCGCGCATCGACCGCGCCGTCGGAGCTCCGCAAGCGGGTCTACATCATCGACGAGGTCCACATGCTGAGCACGCACGCCTTCAACGCGCTGCTCAAGCTGATCGAGGAGCCGCCCGACCACGTCGTCTTCATCCTGGCCACGACCGATACGCACAAGGTCCTGCCCACCATCATCAGCCGCACGCAGCGCTTCGACTTCCGCCGCTTCCCCGAGCCGGTGATCGTCGGCAAGCTGCAGCGCATCTGCGCCGCCGAAGGAACCGATGCGGAGCCCGAGGCACTCGCGCTGCTCGCCCGCCTGGCCGATGGCGGGATGCGCGACGCCGAATCACTGCTCGACCAGGTGCTTGCCTTCGTCGACGGTCCGGTGACCGCCGATGCGGTGCGCGAGGCCGTCGGCCTCGCCGACGAGTCGGCGATCGGCGCGCTGCTCGACGCGTACCTGGCCGGCGATGCGCAGGCCGCGCTGGCGACCATCGAGTCGCTGGCGGATGTCGGTCGTGACATGGCGCAGGTCGCCGCCCAGGCGGAGGCCGAGGCGCGACGATTGCTGCTCGCCTCGGCGGCCGACCCCCCGCGTGCCCGACGCCTGGCGGCGGTGCTGCGCACGCTCGCCGAGGCGGCTGCCGTCGGCGCTCGCGAGGGCCGCTCGCGGCTGCTGCTCGAGCTGCTGGCCATCGACTCGGTTGCGGATCGAGCGCCCGCATCCGCGCCGTCGCCCCCGGCCGTCGAGCCGCCGGTGGCTGCGGCCGTTTCGACCCCCGCCCCGCCGGTGCAGGACGGCGGCCCGCCGGTCGCCATCCCGCGCGGCGCGCGCGAGCGACCTGTCGCGCTCCCGGCGGCGGCACCCGCCTCGCCGGCGGTCGCCGCCGTCGGCCCCGGGACGGGCGAGCGGCCGACGCTCGACCAGGTTCGCTCGCGCTGGCCGGAGGTCATCGAGCGCGCGACGCCCGCGATCAAGCCGCTCGTCAAGGAGTGCCGCCCGGTGCGACAGGACGGCGCCCGGCTGACCCTCGGCTTCCCCGAGGAACGCGCCTTCATGCGCGAGAAGGCCGCCGCCAAGTCCGATCCGATCGAGCAGGTGCTGGGCGCCGTCTTCGGCGGCAGCTGGGCGATCGAGTGCGTGGCCAGCAATGTCGAGCTCGAACCGCTCAGCGTCCAGCAGGCCGTTGCCCCCGATGCCGAGGACCCCGATGCGGCCGCGCTGCTCAAGGGCGTCCTGGAGATCACCGGCGGCGAGCTGCTCGACGTACCGGAAGTTCGCTGAAGCGGCGATGATGGCTCCCGCTTCCCACCCCGAACGGAGACGAACATGAACATCGGTCAGATCGCCAAGATGGCGCAACAGATGCAGACGCAGATGGCCAACGTCCAGGCCGAGCTGCGCGAGGCGACCCTCGAGGCGACGGCCGGTGGCGGTGCGGTGCGGGTGGTGATCACCGGCGCGCAGGAGCTCCGCTCGATCGAGATCGATCCCGGCGCCGTCGATCCTGACGAGGTCGAGATGCTCCAGGACCTGGTGATGGCCGCGGTGAACGATGCGATCGAGCAGAGCAAGCGGCTCGCCGAGGAGCGCATGGCGTCGATCGCCGGCGGCATGGGCCTGCCGGGCGTCCCGGGCCTGGGCGGCCCGATGATCCCGCCGCCGATCCGCTGACCGGAACCGTCCCGAGCATCCGATGGCCGGCCTCATCGCGCCCGTCGCGCGCCTGATCGACGAGTTCAGCAAGCTTCCGGGCGTCGGCCAGAAGACGGCGCAGCGGCTGACCTACCACATGCTGCGCGCGCCCGCGGACGAGGCGCGCGGGCTGGCCGCCGCGCTGGTCGCGGTGAAGGAACAGGTCGCCTACTGCTCGGTCTGCTGCAACATCACCGAGGCCGGCGTCGATCCGTGCGCCATCTGCTCCGACCTGCGGCGCGACACGACGCGCATCTGCGTCGTCGAGGAGCCGCTCGACGTGCTCGCCATCGAGCGCACGGGCGAGTTTCATGGTCGCTACCACGTGCTGCACGGAGCGATCAGCCCGATCGACGGCATCGGTCCCGACCGCATCCGTGCGCGCGAGCTCATCAGCCGCGTGCAGGCGGACCGGGTCGACGAGGTGATCCTGGCCACGAATCCGAACCTCGAGGGTGAGGCGACGGCGATGTATCTCGCCGATCTGCTGGCCGGGCATGTCGGATCGGTGACCCGCATCGCGCGCGGGCTGCCGGTCGGCGGCGACCTCGAGTACGCCGACGACGTGACGCTCATCCGCTCACTCCAGGGACGCCGCCAGGTCGAGCGCTGAGCACGGCCGAGCTCACTTGACACCGCGGTGTGCCACACCTAGTATTCGTGGTCGCGCCGGCAGCCAGCCGGACGGCGAAGCAAGGACGGCGGTCATCAGACCGAGCAGCTTGCCGCCGAGGTTCCATTCATGGAGGCCTCGAAATCGAACGAAGCCGAGTCATCGGCGAAGTGACCTTAACAGCTGAAGAGTGACAGGAATCCACACGAGTCAATTGGGATCCAAGTCTGAACGTTGACGGTGGTAGAGCCTTCGGGCGCGACCACTGTTGTTTTTTGTTCGGAGAGTTTGATCCTGGCTCAGGACAAACGCTGGCGGGGTGCGTGAGACATGCAAGTCGAACGAGGTGCCATCGGGCTTGCTCGATGGCGTCCTAGTGGCGAACGGCTGAGTAACGCGTAGGTGACCTGCCCGGAAGTGGGGAATAACTGCCCGAAAGGGTGGCTAATACCGCATGTGGTCGGCGATTCGGTTCGTCGTCCAAAGGAGCAATCCGCTTCCGGAGGGGCCTGCGTCCGATTAGCTAGTTGGTGGGGTAACGGCTCACCAAGGCGACGATCGGTAGCTGGTCTGAGAGGATGATCAGCCAGACTGGGACTGAGATACGGCCCAGACTCCTACGGGAGGCAGCAGTCGGGAATTTTGCCCAATGGACGAAAGTCTGAGGCAGCAACTCCGCGTGAGGG
>DASSTC010000024.1:0-11914 GCA_035708065.1 Candidatus Limnocylindria bacterium
GGGCTCGGGCGGGATCATGCAGCCCGCCAACAGGACGATCAGCAGCAGCGGCAGGCCGATACGCAGCACACTCCGCAGGCTGTGGGGAACCGCCATTCGTCGCATCAGCTCGTCTCGAAGCTCCTCACGCAGTCGCGTGGATCCACACTGCGATCCACGCTCGGGAACGATTCGTCAGGCGCGCACATCCATTCGGACTGGCGGCGGCACGCCCGCCATTGTACCGATGCCGTCTGCCCAGCGCACCCACTCCGTGCGCCGCTTGGCTCAGGCCCCCGGGCACTCCCGTGGCTCGCCGGGCAGCAGCGGTCGCGGCATGACGAGGTAGCGGCGCCCGCCTGTCGTCCAGCGAGTGAGCTGGTTCGCCTTGCCGATCGCGGCGGTCCATCGCTGCGCCTCGTCGCCGCTGACCACGAGGCAGCGGCCGCCGAACGCCGCCGACGCCACGCCGCCGTCGGGGCCGGTCCGGCCCGGCCAGGCCGCCAGGTTGAACCCGATGCCGGTCGGCTCCCGCTCGTTCGCATCGGTCTCGCGCAGCAGGAGACGGTAGGCGTCCGGGCGGTACGGCTGTGACCCGCGATGAGTCCAGGCCGATGCCGGTAGCCACTGCTCGAGCCCCATCAGCCGATTGCTCAGCGCGCCGAGCGCCTGGTGGGCGCGCGCCTCCTCGGCGGACAGCCCCGGGCCGTCGACCAGGCCGAGCGCGTTGATGCTGATGACGGTCACCCGGTCGCCGGTCCGGAGCGTGAAGATCGTGTCGGGCGCATCGGCCACCGGCGCGCCGCGAAACTCGCGGCTCGTGTCGAAGAGTCCGGTGGCGGCCACCTCGGCGAGGATGCGGCGCATGCCGTCGGCGCTCAGCCGACGCTGCTCCAGCGGCGCGAGCAGCGGCCCGGGGAAGATCGCCTCGATGGCGCCGGGCTGCAGGACCCGGCCATCGCCGAGGAGCAGGAAGCTCGGCAGCTGGGCGAACGGGAAGTCCGGCCCGACCAACCCACCGCGCACATCAACCCGCAGGACCGCGGTATCGGCGTCAGGCGCGCTCGGGTCCGGGGTCGGGCCGCCGCTGCCGCGGCAGGCGGCGAGCAGCAGAGCGAGGAGCGTCAGCGCGGTGATCGTTCGCTTCACGGGCGTCCAGACGCCGCGAGCGGCGCGCTGGTTCCGACGGGGCGGGCACCTCGCCGCGATCCGCGGGAGAATGGCCGCCGTGACCCGCGTTTCCCGCGTGGCGGTGGTCGCCGCGCTCCTCCTGTTCGGTACGCCGCTCACCGCGCTCGCCCACGGCGAGGTGGCGCCGCCGCCCACGTTCCCGGGCGTGCTGCTGGCCTGGCGCTTCGATCCGATCCCGATCATCGGTGTCGTCGTCGCGGCGGTCGCCTACCTGTGGGCGGTGCGCCGCGTCGGCGCGCGGCATCCCGCGAACCGGCCGCCGCGCGGCCGCGCGATCGCGTTCATGGCCGGCCTCGTCGCGATCCTGCTGGCGCTCGTCTCACCGATCGAGGCGTACGAGGGCCAGCTGTTCAGCGTGCACATGGTGCAGCACATGTTGCTCGAGCTGGTCGCCGCTCCGCTGCTGCTGCTCGGCGCTCCGATCACGTTGACGCTGCGCGCGTCGTCGGCATCGGTCAGGCGGGTGCTGCTGGCGATCCTGCAGAGCCGGATCGTGCACGTCATCTCGTTTCCGGTCATCGCCTGGGTGCTGTTCGCCGCGGTGAACTGGGGCTGGCATTTCTCGGCGCTGTACAACGTCGCGCTCGAGAACGAGCCGCTGCACTACTTCCAGCACGTCACCTTCCTGGCCGCGGCGCTCCTGTTCTGGTGGCCGGTGATCGGCCTCGATCCATCGCCCTGGCGCATGCCCCACCCGGTGCGCCTCTTCTACCTGTTCCTGGCCATGCCCCAGAACTCCTTCCTGGGCGTCGCGCTGATGAGCACCGGCGAGGTGCTCTATCCGCACTACCTGTCGAACCTGCGCGCCTGGGGACCGTCCCCCCTGGACGACCAGCACCTGGGCGGGATCCTGATGTGGGTGATGGGCGACATGGCGTTCCTGGTCGGGATGGGCCTGGTGGTCGCTTCGTGGGTGCGCCTGGAGGACCGGCGTACCGCGCGGCTGGATGCGCGGCTGGATGCGCGCCTGGAGGCAGAGGCGGCTGCTCGCGGCGAAGCGTCGGTGCCGGCCGACACATCGGTCGGCGGATCCCGCTGAGCGCGCGTATCGGCCAGGCAGTCAAGCAGCGGGCGGCGAAGTTGGCCGCTCCTCCCATCCAGCGGGCACGCGGGCCGGGGAAGGGGCGCAACGGCGGTCCGCACCACTGATTGAGGTGTCTCGGTGGCGGATACGCCCGCTCGGTGGGAAGTCGACGCCCTGGCCCCGACGCAGGCCACAGCGGCATCGGCTGATCAGACGCCGCTAGAAGATCCGCACCCGAAGCAGTGAGTCGGCCGCAACGGCGATGAACAGCAGGGTCAGGTAGCTGATCGAGTAGCGGAACAGCCCGATCGCCGCTCGTCCGCTCGTCTCGTCGCGCCACAGGCGCCAGGCGTAGAGCAGGAACAGCGCGCCGAGCACCACCGCGGAGCCCAGGTAGATGAGCCCCATATCGGCGACGGGGAGGAGCAGCAGGCTGACGATCACCAGCAGGATGCTGTAGAGGACGATCTGGCGGGCCGTCTCGGCCTCACCGCGGACGACCGGCATCATCGGCACGCGCGCGGTGGCGTAGTCGCCCTTGTAGCGCATCGCCAGCGCCCAGAAGTGGGGCGGCGTCCAGTAGAAGACCACCGCGAACAGGACGAGCGCCGGCACGCCGACGGTGCCCGTGACCGCCGACCAGGCGACGAGCACCGGCACGCAGCCCGCCGCCCCGCCGATGACGATGTTCTGCGGACTGCTGCGCTTGAGCCAGAGGGTATAGACGAAGACGTAGAACGCGATCGCGCTCAGGCTCAGCAGCGCCGACAGCAGGTTGACGGTCGCCCACATCCAGGCGAACGAGACGACCGACAGACCGATGCCGAACGCGAGCGCCGCGCGCGGCCTCACGACCTGCCGCACGAGCGGGCGTCGCTGGGTCCTCCGCATCACGTCGTCGATGTCGCGGTCGACGTACTGGTTGATCGCGTTCGCGCCGCCGGCGGCCAGCGTCCCGCCGATCAGCGTCGTGGCGACGAGCCACAGCGACGGGATGCCGCGCGCCGCGAGGACCATGGTCGGCAGCGTCGTCACAAGCAGCAGCTCGATGATCCGCGGCTTGGTGAGCGCAATGTAGGCGCGCAGCGTGTCGGTGCCGCTCCTACGCGTGGACGTTGGCGCATCCTCGGGCACATCGGCGCCCGCCAGGCGCTGCTGGTAGATCGTGACCACCAGCAGCGCGAAGAGCAGCCCCCAGATCGCCGCGGCCAGACCAAGGTGGATCACCTGGGTCCAGGGCGTGAGGTTGAGGAAGATCTGCAGCGCGCCGATGACGCCCTGCAGCGGAAAGAGCAGCGCGGCGAGCACCGCCAGCCACACCACCGAGCCGTGCTCACGGCGCGTGCGCAGCGCGGCAACTGCCAGCCAGACGACCAGCAGGCCGACCAGGAAGCCTGCCCAGCGGTGCAGGAACTGCGGCGTGGCCGTATCGGTCAGTGCGGGGAAGAGCGAGCCGTTCATCAGCGGCCAATCGGGGAAGGCCATGGTCGTGCCGGTGGCGCGCACGTGCGCGCCGAGCAGCAGCAGGATGTAGGTCGCCGCGGCCGTGACGGCGGCCAGCCAGGTGAAGCCGTCCCATCGTGGCCAGGCTGCCAGCCGTGCGGGATAGCGCGACCGCAGGTAGATGAAGATCACCAGCGCGAATAGCGCCATCGCCGTCGCGAGGTGGGCGGTCACGATCTCGCCGGAGAGCTCCGACTCGACGGTGATCTTGCCGAGGATCGCCTGGAAGACGACGAGCACGAACGCGCCGAGCGACGGCCACAGGATCTCCGGGCGGCGGCGATAGGCGGCCACGGCCGAGACGGCGAGGCTGAACGCAAGCAGGCCGACGATCATCGCGGTGGTGCGGTGCGACCACTCGATGATGGCGTGGACGTCGTCGAACGGCGGGACCCAGCTGCCGTGGCAGGTCGGCCACTCCGGGCAGCCGAGCCCGGAACCGGTCGAGCGGACCACGACACCCACGATGACGAGCACGAAGGTCATCGCCACGGTGGCCGCGGCGAGCCAGCTGAATCGGGTCAAGGCTCCTCCGCCCGCGAATGATGGACCGATCCACTGGCCGGCCAAGCGGGCGCGGCCATGATAGCGGCGATCGGTGGATCAGTCAGTCGCTGCCCGGAGGTCGCGGCGTATGCGCGTGGGGACTGCAAACCGGCGTGAAGACCGCTTGATGCCGCGCTGATGTACCGCGCGGCATTGTCTGCCACGCGGACGCCACTTCATGCGGCGTTGTATGCGCCACGTGCATTCACCCGCCGCAGCGCGGTGCGGTACTGCGGCACGAAGCGCAGCGGAACGGGCACGAACGGCAGCGCCAGTCGAACGGCAGCCGCCGCGCGACCCATCCCGCGTTCGCGGGCCGGGGACCAGCCCAGGCCGTAGCCGCGGCGCAGCTCGGCCGGCATCACGCTCATGGACACCAGGTGGCCGACGTCCCAGATGAAGCGCGGCGGGAAGCGCTTCGGGTAGAGCACCGACGGCGCCAGCGAGCGGGCGGTCGGCGAAACGCGAACCTCGCCGGACCCCATCATCTCGGCCATCACCTCGCGCAGCCCGTGAAGCGTGTCGGGCAGCGCCGCCTCGGGCACGCCCAAGCGCACGGCGATCTCGGCCGACTCGGCGTAATAGCGCTGCGCATCGGCATCGGTCAGGGACGAGACGTACCGGTCATAGACGCGCAGCGCGGTGTCGATCAGCGTGGCGTGCACCCACAGCAGCAGACGCGGATCACGCGCGAAATACGCCTCCCCCGTCTCGGGCACCGAGCCGCGCACGACCGAGTGGATGGCGTTCATGCGTCGGATGGCACGCTCGGCGCGGGCGGTCGAGCCGAAGACGACGTCGAAGCTGGCGGTCAGGGTGCGGCGCAGGCGGGCGAACGGATCCGTCCGGAAGTCGGAATGCTGCTCGACGCCGGCCGCCACCGACGGATGGGCCAGCTGCATGAGCAGCGCGCAGGTGCCGCCCGCCAGGATGAGCACTTCGCGGTCGACCCGCCAGGCCGCGCTGCCGGGACCGAACAGGCCCCGCGCCGAAGCCGTCACGACCAGAGCGACCGCATCGGTTCCCGACGGGCGGGACGTCCCGGGAACATCCCGCGGAAGAGGAAGCCAGCCACGAGGCCGGCCACGAAGCCGCCGATGTGGGCCATGTACGCCACGCCGCCGGTCTCCTGGCTGACCGCCACCGAGCCGAGCCCGTTCACGAACTGGAGCAGCGCCCAGATGCCGATCGCCGCTACCGCCGGCACCTGGGTCAGGAAGCGGAAGACGAAGACGGTGACGCGGTTGCCCGGGAACATGACGAGGTATGCGCCGAGCACGCCGGAGATCGCGCCGGACGCACCGAGCGAGGGAATGACCGAGTCGGCGCTCACCAGGATCTGGGCGAACGCGGCGATCACGCCGGCGACGAGGTAGAAGACCAGGTAGGTCAGGTGACCGATGCGGTGCTCGACGTTGTCGCCGAAGATCCACAGGAACAGCATATTGCCGCCGATGTGCAGCCAGCCGCCGTGCATGAACATGCTGCTGATCAACGTGAAGTAGATCGGGTCCGGACCGGGCGCCTGTGGAATGCCGCCCTGCGCACCGACCAGGTCGACGCCGTGGCTGATCTCGAAGGGCACCGCGCTGAACCCGTAGGTGAAGCTGTCGTTGGCGCCCGCCTGCTGGAGCAGCAGGAAGACCGCGACGTTGATCGCGATCAGCGCCAGGTTGACCCACGCCAGGCCGTAGCCCGGCTCGTTCTCGTCGGCGAGTGGAAACATCGGCCGCCCCTCGTGCAAGCGCTGAGCCGATGCGGTCCGGCCCGCGCGTATCATCGCCCGATGCCAATCGAGGCGCGGCGCTTCACCGGCACGATGCAGGACTACGGCAAGGTCGTCGACCTCGCCTTCGGCAGCTCGTACGACCCGGCCGACGACGAGGCGTTCCAGCCGTTCTTCTCGACCTACGACGTCGTCGGCGCCTACGACGACGATCGGATGGTCGGTGGCGGCGCCCTGTGGCGGACGACGCTGACCGTCCCGGGCGGCGAGCTACCGGCCTCGGCGGTGACCGCCGTCGGCGTCCTGCCGACCCACCGCCGCCGCGGCGCGCTGACCGCGATGATGCGCCGCCAGCTGGACGATGTTCACGCATCGGGCGACCCGCTGGCCATGCTGTGGGCGTCCGAGGGCGGCATCTACGGCCGATTCGGCTATGGCATGGCCACGATCAATGCCGTCATCGAGGCGGAGCGCTCGCGGATCGCCTTCCGCGACCCGGCTCCCCCGAGCGGCACGGTCCGCTTCGTCGAGGCCGACGAGGCGAAACGGCTGCTTCCGGCGCTCTTCGAGCAGGTGCGCGACACGCGCGCCGGCTTCTTCGCACGGCCCGAGCAGTACTGGGGCACTGAGATCTTCTACGACCCGCCGCACCGTCGCCGCGGCGGCGGGCCGCTGCTGTACGTCGTCCACGAGACCGGCGGCACCGACGATGGCTACGCGCTGTATCGGATCAACCAGGACTGGGGGACGCGCGGGCCGGCATCGGTGCTCAACCTCTACGAGCTGACCGGCACGACGCCGCAGGTCCATGCCGAGCTCTGGCAGTTCGTCTTCGGGGTGGATCTCATCGCCACGGTTCGCGCGCGACCGCAGCCGCCCGACGCGCCGCTGCTGCGCATGGTCACCGAGCCGCGCCGCCTGGGCATGACGCTCGGGGATGGGATGTGGCTGCGGCTGGTCGACGTCGCGGCGGCACTCGAGTCGCGTGGCTACGCGGGAGACGGATCGGTCGTCATTGAGCTGCGCGACGCGTTCTGCAACTGGAACGCAGGGCGCTGGTCACTCGAGGCCGGCCCCACCGGCGCGGATGTCACGCGCACCAAGCGCGATGCGGACGTGGCCCTCGACGTCGCCGACCTGGCAGCGCTCTACCTCGGCGGTGCGACATTCGCCGCGCTGCGGGCCGCGAACCGCGGCGAGGAGCTCAGCGAGGGCGGCGCCGCGCGCTTCGACGCGCTGTTCCGAACCCATCTCGCGCCGTTCTGCCCGCTGATCTTCTAGCCACGACCGCTCAGCCCGTCGCCGCCGGAGCAGGCTCCCCGATCTGATCGGCGGTCGCCTGGTTCCGGATCCCCACGCCGTTCACCGCCGCGCCGGCCGCACACAGCAGCGCCGCGATGAGCATGGCGAGGTGGAACGCATCGGTCGACGACTCGTTGGCGGCACGCGCGTCGGCCGCCGGCACCGTGGCAGCTGGCTGGTTCAGCGGCGAGATGTCGCGCCGCACGGCCGGATCGTCGACGTTCATCGATGGGACGCGGGACTGCATCCCGCTGTAGAAGGCGCCGGTGACCGCCACGAAGATCACCGCACCGGCCAGCAGCGGGCCGACGCGTGAGATGGCGTTGTTGATCGCCGAGGCAATCCCGGAGTTACGCTCCGGGACCGAGTTCATGAGCGCCGTGGTCAGCGGCGCGACCATGATCGTCAGACCGACCGCGAAGACAACGAGCGCCGGAAACAGGTCGACCCAGTAGGACAGCGGCGGGACCAGTGACGCCGGCTCGGCCAGTGACGCCTCCCACGAGGTCGAGTCGACGGGCAGCCGCGTCAGCCACAGGAGTCCGACCGCCATCAGGGCCGGCCCGATGGTCATGAACCAGCGCGGCCCGTATCGGCCCGCGAGGCTGCCAACGCTGGTGGAGAGGCGGTGAGCAGGATGCTGGTCGGCAGGCCCATCAGTCCCGCGGCGAGCGCGGTGTAGCCGAGCGTGCCCTGCAGGAAGATCGCCGACAGGTAGCTGAACACGTACAGCGCCCCGTAGATCAGCAGCGTCGAGATGTTCGTCACCGTGAAGTTGCGTGAGCGGAACAGGAACGGCGGCACGAGCGGATCCGAGCGCTTGAGCATCAGCGGCACAGCGCCCACAGTCGCGACGACGCCGAGGACGAGGACGACGATGGCCAGCGGGTCGCTCCACTGCTGCTGCTGGCCGCGGATCGCACCGAACGACAGGCCGCCGACGGCCACCGCGATCACGATCGCCCCGAGCCAGTCGAAGCGTCCCCTCGCGTCCGGATTGCGGCTCTCCTCGACGTGCGCGAGCGCCGCGTACAGCGCGACGATGACGAGCGGCACGTTGATCAGGAAGACGACGCGCCAGCTGATCGCATCGATCAGGAAGCCGCCGAGCGGCGGTCCGAGCAGGGTCGTGGCGCCGGAGGCTGCCGCCCAGACGCCGAAGGCGCGGCCGCGTTCCTCGCCCTCGAACGTGGCACTGATGATCGCCAGCGACGTCGGCACCAGCAGGGCGCCGAACGCCCCCTGGATGAGCCGGAAGAGGATCAGCAGCTCCATCGTCGGCGCCACGCCGCACAGCACCGACGACGCGCCGAAGCCGGCGACGCCGATGAGGAACATCCGTCGCCGTCCGTACACGTCGGCGAGCGCCCCGGCCAGGATGAGCAGCGCCGACAGCGTCA
This sequence comes from Candidatus Limnocylindria bacterium, assembly GCA_035708065.1. Taxonomy (GTDB): domain Bacteria; phylum Chloroflexota; class Limnocylindria; order QHBO01; family QHBO01; genus JAICUY01. The sequence continues at coordinate 8,672 of DASSTC010000024.1, forward strand.
GCAGGTAGCCGAAGACGACGTACGACTGCCCCTCGAGCGAGGCGACGTAGGTTGCCGGCAGCTCCTGGCCGATGGCGTCCAGCGCCACGTTCACCACGGTCGAGTCCAGGAAAACGATGCCCGAGGCGAGAACGACGGCGATCAGTGTCCAGGTGCGACGACTCATCCGCGCATCGTCCGGCAGGTGTCAACACCCCGATTGACAGGCACTGACACCGGGTAGAAAGTGTGCGCATGGCCGTGCGCACAGTGAGCCGCCACGGAGCGCTGGAGCCGAATGTTCAGCGGCGACCGGCTCTTCGTCAACGAGATCGTCGCGTCTGAAGTGCGCGCCGGCCTGCGTCCGGAGGAGGAAGGATTCCTCCGCACCCTGCTGTCCCCTATCGAGTTCCTTGCGCCGGGCCCGGAGACCGCATTCCTGGCCGGTCGCTGGCGCGCCGACTCGCGACGGCGCGGCTTCACGTTGAGCCTGGCCGATGCGCTCATTGCGGCGACCGCGGAGAGCATCGACGCGGCCGTGCTCACCCGGAACGTTCGCGACTTCCACCTGACGCCGATATCGGTCGAAACGTATTGAACGGCGGAGGATCACGCGCATGACAGGCTGGCAATCGCTCGGCGGACGGCTGGCATCGGCGCCGGCGGTCACCAGTTGGGCGGAGAACGAGATGCAGGTGTTCGCCATCTTCGACGACGGCCAGCTGTGGAATCGGTACTGGGACGGCGCTGCCTGGCATGGCTGGGAGCCGATGGGCGGCGAGCTCGCCGGCGACCCGGCGGCCTGCTCGTGGGGCGCCGACCGGATCGACCTGTTCGCGCGTGGCCGGGATGGCGCGCTGTGGCACTGCTGGTACGAGCCGGCCGGCTGGCAGCCGTGGGAGTCGCTCGGTGGCACGCTCGCATCGGACCCGACCGCCTGCGCGTGGGGGCCCAACCGCCTCGACGTCTTCGCCCGCGGCACCGAGGGCGACCTCCTTCATGCGTCATGGGACGGCGGAGGCTGGTCATGGCAGTGATCGCCGGTCATGACCAGCGCGTCGAGCGGGCTGCGCGCGCCCTGCGTCCGCTGCTGCGCGCCATGGGCGAGGATCGGACGTTCGACATCCGCTTCTGGGACGGCCGGACCCTGCGAGCGCCGGGCGGCAATCCATCGTTCACTCTCGCGCTGCGGCGGCCGGGCGCCTTGCGCCGGATGCTGCTGCCGCCAACGGATCTGGCCATCGGCGAGGCCTACGTCCACGGTGATTTCGACGTCGAGGGCGACCTGTACGCCTTCGTGTCGCTGTCCGAGCGCCTGTCCGACCTGCACCTGTCCCCCGCCGACCTGGCGCGCTCCGCGCTGCTCCTGTCGAGCCTGACCGATACCGATGCCGACGCGCCGCCGGATGGCCGGGGAGCCGCGCGTCTTCAGGGCGAGCTGCATTCCGCCGAACGGGATGCGCAGGCGGTTCGCTACCACTACGACGTCGGCAATGAGTTCTACGCGCTGTGGCTCGATCGGCGGATGGTCTACTCCTGCGCGCGATTCATGACGCCCGAGATGTCCCTCGACGACGCGCAGCTCGCCAAGCTCGACCTGGTCCTCGACAAGCTGCAGCTGGCCGATGGGATGCGGCTGCTCGACATCGGCTGCGGCTGGGGTGGCCTGGTGATCCGCGCCTGCGAGCGCTGGCCGGGGATCACTGCGATCGGCGTGACGCTGTCAGAGCGCCAGCACGAGCTTGCGAATCAGCGGATCGTCGAGGCCGGCCTGGCCGGTCGCTGCCGCATCGAGCTGCTCGACTACCGCTCGGTTCCGGAGACATTCGGCCGCTTCGATCGGATCGCCAGCGTCGGGATGGCCGAGCACGTCGGCCGGGAGCGGATCGCCGCCTACTTCGCTGCTGCCGCTGCGTCGCTCGAGCCGGGCGGGTTGTTCCTGAACCACGCCATCACCCGCCAGCCGACGCGCGCGACCGCGCCGGGCGCGATCGTCGGCGGTCCGCTGCGGCGGCTACTGCCCGCGCGCTCCTTCATCGACGCCTACGTCTTCCCCGATGGCGACCTGCTGACGCTCGCCGAGATGCTCACCGCGGCGCAGGGCGCCGGCTTCGAGGTGCGGCACGTCGAGTCGCTGCGGCCGCACTACGCACGCACGCTGCGCCACTGGGTGGCTCGCCTCGAAGCGCACTGGGACGAGGCGGTCGCCGCCGTCGGCGAAACGACGGCCCGAACATGGCGGCTCTACATGTCGGGCGCGGCGATCGGCTTCGAGCGCGCGCACCTCGATCTGCACCAGGAGCTGCTGGCGCTGCCCAGCGCCGATGGCACCTCGGACGCGCCGCCCCTGCCGAACTGGAGCTGATGCCGGCCGCCGGCGGATGCGACCGGGTTGACCGCCTCAGCCGAGGAAGGCGATCGCCAGGGTGACCAGGTAGCCCGCCAGCAGCAGCAGGCCGACGTACAGGTGCAGCTTGACGTTGGTGCCCATCACCGACATGAGGGTGTACGGGCTGTCGTAGTGCTGCTGGATGCCGGTGTAGACGCGGGCCGCCAGCGGGACGGCGGCCAGCGCGATCAGCGTCGGCCACGGCATGATCCCGCCGGCCACGGCGAGCACGATCGAGGCGAAGGCGAGCACCGCGGCAACGAGGTAGAGCGTGATCACCTGCCGCTGTGAGAGGCGCACCACGAGCGTGCGCTTTCCGGCCGATGCGTCCGAGCGGCGATCCGGGATCTCGTTGACGTACAGGATCAGGGCGATGAGGATCGCCACCGGCAGCGAGGCGATCAGTGGCTCGAGCGCCACGCGCCCGGTCTGCACCGCGTAGGCGCCGAGCAGCATGATCGGTCCGAAGCCGACCGCCACCGCGATCTCGCCGAGGCCGCGATAGACGAGCTTCAGCGGCGGTCCGGTGTACGAGTAGCCGACGACGACGCCGGCGATACCGATCAGCAGCAGCGCCAGCGACGGGCGCATCCACAGCAGCAGCAGGCCGATGACGATCGCGCCGGCGTACAGCCCGCCTGCCACCGTCGCGAGCTGGCGCATCGACAGCAGGCCGTAGTGGACCACCCGTGAGCCGCCACTGAACTGGGTCGGGTTCTGGTTCGCCGCATCGGCCCCGGAGAGCTCGTCGAAGATGTCGTTGGTGACGTTGATCGCCAGGTGCGCCAGGCTCGCGCCGATGATGGTCAGCACCGCGGTCAGCCAGTCGAAGGCGCCATGCCGCCCCGCGATGGCCAGGCCGAGGAAGACCGGCA
>DASSTC010000025.1:0-33897 GCA_035708065.1 Candidatus Limnocylindria bacterium
GAAGACGCCGAGGCGGAGCGTGCTCCACGACCACGGCGCGGCGGCTTCCCGGCCGCTGGGATCGCCGAGGCGCTGGCGCGAGCGATGGATCCGAGTGCTGCCGAACTGCCCGCGCCGCCCGATCTCGCCGCGACGGACCAGTCGGAGCCTGCGCGCGACGAGCTCACGGCGATTGAGGAACCGACGCCGATGGACGAGTCGCGCTACAGCACCGCCGTCGAAGAGCCTGATTGGCTGGCCGAGGACGAGTTCACCTGGCTCGATGCCGGCGACCGCGAAGGGGCGGGCGAGGGTGACGACCAGGCAGCCGCCAGCCAAAGCGAGGCCGCTGTTGATCAGACCGGTGCCAACGCGGAGGATGTCGACCAGGCCGAGTCCGGCGGCTCGTACGAGCCACCGCGCCTCGAGGAGGAGGCTGCCGAAGCGTGGGCAGAATCAGAGCCTGAGCCGAGCGTGCAGGCCGAGCCGGAGATCGCCTACGCCGCATCGGCCGAGCAGCCGGAAGCCGAGCCTGAGCCAGGGTCGGAGCCGCAGACCGCCTACGCCGAATCGGCCGAGCAGCCGGAAGCCGAGCCTGAGCCAGGGTCGGAGCCGGAGACCGCCTACGCCGAATTTGCCGAGCAGCCGGAAGCCGAGCCTGAGCCAGGGTCGGAGCCGGAGACCGCCTACGCCGAATTTGCCGAGCATCCGGAAGCCGAGCCTGAATCGGCCCCGGAAGTTGAAGCTCCGGCGTCGGAAGCCGCGGCCGACGAGCAGCCTCCCGAGGCGGAGGAGGCGCCTGTGGCGAGCGCCGAACCGGAGGAGGCACCTGCGGCGAGCGCCAAACCGGAGGAGGCACCTGTGGCGAGCGCCGAACCGGAGTATTCGCCGCCGTCCTGGGACGACTGGGAGTTCGCGTCGACGGCGTATGCCGCGACATCGGTCGAGCTGCCGGTCGAGGTCGCGGAGCCAAACCCCGATGCGGCCGAACCTGTCACCGGTGCCCTGCCCGACGAATCGATCGACCTCGGCGCGAGCGCGCATCCGCGGCCGGATGACACCGGCGAGGTCGCGCTGATGTGGCTCGGCAGCGAGTTCGACCACGGCGACGATTACGCCGCGGAGATCGAGGTCGGCACGGCCGGATGGCATCGGCCCGGCGACAGCGACGAGCTGACGCGGATCGCGGCTGACCAAGGCTGGGACGCCACCGAGGTCGAAGCCATTCGCAACCTGCTCGAGCCCTCGTCGGAGGCTCCGGTCGACCTCACCGATGCCCCCGGGGCGCCAGCCGACGAGCAGGCATCGGCGGAACCCTCGCCCGTCGAGCCGGAGGCAGAGCCACAGCCCGAGCCGGAGCCGGCGGCGGCGGAGCAGGCCAGCGAAGGCGACGCCGCCGAGCCGCAGTGGCCGGAGGCGGACCGTACGGTCAGCTTCTCGCTGCCGGGAGGCGACGATCTGCAGCGCGCTCTCGAGGCGCTCGGGCTGCCGTCCCGGTCCGGCGCTGAGCGCCAGCAGACCCCGACGGCGACCGCCCACCCACCAAAGCAGCCGCGGCAGTGGTCGAAGATCTCAGCCTCGCCCGAGCCGTCGACCGCACGCTCGACCGCACGTGAGCAGGCACCCCCCCAGGCTTCGACATCCGATTCGACGCCCGATGCAGCCGCGCAGCCGGCATCCGAGCGTCCACGGGCATGGACCTCCACCGACGCGGCCGACCACCTGACGCACGGCCCGATCGGCGAGCCGGAGTGGCTGCGTGGCCGCCGCGATCCCGCCGCCCGCGCGTTCCGCCGCCTGCGCCGCATCTTCCCGGGCTGACCGGGCGGCCTGACCGATGCAGCCGCTGCACGCCTCGCTCGGGCCAATGGTGGCGATCGCGGGTCTCGGCTTCGCGATCGTCGCCGGCGTGTCGGCATGGCTCGACCGCTGGCATCTGGTCGTGCGCCGGCTGGCGCTCGTGCTTGGTGGACTGCTCGTCCTGCAGGTCGCGCTCGGCGCGATCGTGTTCCTCAGCGGCGCGCGACCGTCGGAGGGCCTGCACCTGCTCTACGGAATCGTGATCCTGGCCGTCCTGCCGCTCGCAGCAAGCTTTGCCGCCGAGGCGCCGCCGCGACCGTACTCCGGCGTCCTGGCGGTCGGCGGCCTGGTCGTGCTGCTGCTGGCCTGGCGTCTGCTGGCCACCGGCTGAGGATGACCCCACCGATTCGGCGGCTCGCGCTCCCGGCTGCCATCCTCGTCCTGCTTGCCGCTGCGATGACCCTGCTGCCGGAAGGCTCGGGGCAGCGGGTGCTCGCGGCACCCGGTGATGACCAGCTCGTCGCACAGGGAGCGACGCTGTTCGCCACCTCGTGCGCCTCGTGCCACGGCCGCGAGGGACAGGGGAGCGAGTTCGGCCCGACGCTGATCGGCGTCGGCGCGGCGGCTGCGGACTTCCAACTGCGCACCGGGCGGATGCCATTCACCAATGGCCCGGGCACGCAGGCGAACCGCAAGCCGCCGGCGTTCGACGACCAGCAGATCCGCCAGCTGGTCGCCTACGTGGCGTCGCTGGGTGAGGGCCCGGCGATCCCGGAGGTTGCCATCAGCGACGGGTCCGTGTCGCGCGGTCAGCAGCTGTTCGTCGCCAACTGCGCGCCGTGCCATGGCGCGACGGCGAACGGCGGTGCGGTCGGCGGCGGAGCGGTGGCTCCCGCCCTCGACGTCGCCACCCCGGTCGAGGTCGCCGAGGCGATGCTCACCGGGCCTGGCCAGATGCCCGTCTTCGACTTCGACGCCACCGATGTCAACGCGGTCGCCAGCTACGTCGACTACCTCCAGGGAAGCAGCCACCCCGGCGGCTTCTCCATCGGCGGCATCGGCCCCGTGCCGGAAGGCTTCGTCGGCTGGGTGCTCGGCATGGGCCTGCTGTTCGTGATCGTCGTGCTCGTCGGTCGCCGATGGACACAGAAGGGCGGCGACGAGGAGCACGTCCCGTGAGAGCCGAGCGAACGATTGCGATCGCGCTCGTCCTGTCGATTCTCGCATCGATCGCGCTGCCGATCGTGTACGTCGTGCTGGGCGACAACGCCCAGGTCGAGGGGATCCTGCTCGCCATCGCGCTCGGCGGCGTCGGTGTGGCGATCGTGGTCTGGTCGATCGGCCTGCTCGATGCGCCGGTCGAGGAGGAGCCACGTCACCCGCTTGCCTCGCCCGCGGCGGTCGAGGCGACGACGGAGGCACTCGACATCGAGTCGATGTCGCGGCGCCGCTTCCTCGGCCGGCTGCTCGCCGGCGCCGGCGGCCTGCTCGCCGCGGCGCTGGTGCTGCCCGCCTTCTCGCTCGGGCCGCGTCCGAATCGGGAGCTGTTCGAGACCGCGTGGCGCAAGGGCGTTCGCGTGGTCGGCGCGGACGGCAAGCGGATCAACGCCGCGTCGCTCGAGCTCGGCACGGTGCGCACGGTCTTTCCCGAAGGCTCGGTCGGTCGCGCCGACAGCCAGACGCTGCTGATCCGCGTCCGTCCCGAGGATCTGCAGCTCGCGGCCGATCGCATGGCGTGGGCGCCGCAGGGCGTCGTCGGCTACTCGAAGATCTGCACGCATGCGGGCTGCCCGGTGGGCCTGTATCGCGCCGCCGATCACTCGCTGCTGTGCCCGTGTCACCAGTCGACGTTCGACGTCCTGCGCGGCGCGGTGCCGACCTTCGGTCCGGCTGCGCGCCCGCTGCCGCAGCTGCCGCTCGACGTCGACGACCAGGGGAACCTGATGGCGCGCAGCGACTTCCTCGAGCCTGTCGGTCCATCGTTCTGGGACGTGACGCATACCGAGGCGCCTGACTGATGCTCGACTGGTTCGACGAACGGCTGGGGATCGCCGATTGGGCGCGTTCCGGTTTGCGCAAGATCTTTCCGGACCACTGGTCGTTCCTGCTCGGCGAGGTCGCGCTCTTCTGCCTGGTCGTCCTCGTCCTGACCGGCGTCTTCCTGACGCTGTTCTATGTGCCCGATGCGGCGCCGGTGACCTACCAGGGCAGCTACCTGCCGCTCCAGGGGCAGGAGGTCTCGGCCGCGTACAAATCGGTCCTCGACCTGAGCTTCGACGTCAAGGCCGGCCTGGTCATGCGCCAGGTGCACCACTGGGCCGCGCTCGTCTTCGTCGCGGCGATCGTGGTTCACATGCTGCGCATCTTCTTCACCGGCGCCTTCCGCAAGCCACGCGAGATCAACTGGCTGATCGGCATCGGTCTGCTGGTCATGGCGCTGGCGATGGGGTTGACCGGCTATTCGCTGCCCGACGACCTGCTCTCGGGCACCGGCCTGCGGATCGTCTACAGCGTCACGATCAGCATTCCGTTCATCGGTCCGTACCTGGCCTTCCTGCTGTTCGGGGGCGAGTTTCCGACCATGACGATCGTCAGCCGCCTGTTCGTCTTCCACGTGATGCTGCTGCCCGCCATCCTGCTCGGTGGCGTCGGCGTGCATCTCGCCATCCTGTGGCGGCAGAAGCACACCCAGTTCCCCGGACCGGGACACCGGGAGGACAACGTGGTCGGCAAGAGCTTCTGGCCGTCGCAGGTCTTCAAGTCGACCGGGCTGATGCTGCTCGTTGCCGCGGTGCTGGCGCTGATGGGCGGGCTGGTGCAGATCAACCCGGTGTGGACGTACGGGCCGTTCATCCCGACCACCGTCTCGGCGCCGGCGCAGCCGGACTGGTACGTCGGCTGGCTCGACGGCGCGCTGCGCCTCTTCCCGCCGATCGAGATCACGGCGCTCGGCGTGACGATCCCGTCGCCGTTCATCCCCGGCGTGCTGCTTCCCGGCGTGGCGTTCGGGATCATGACCCTGTGGCCGTTCATCGAGCGGCGCTTCGTGACGCACGACGACCGATTCCACGAGCTGCTCGACCGGCCGCGCGACAATCCGTTCCGCACCTCGCTCGGCGTCGCCGCGCTGCTGATCTTCATCATCGCCACGCTCGCGGCCGGCAACGACGTCGCGGCGATCATCTTCAACATCCCGGTCGAGACGATGACCGACGTGCTGCGCATCGCGATCTTCGTGGTGCCGGCCATCGGCTTCGCGGTGACCTGGCGGATCACGCACGAGCTCCAGCGTGGGGCCGCCGACGACCGGGACCGATCCTCGGTGGTGCGGCTGCGCCGGACGCCCGACGGCGGCTTCGAAGAGGTCGACTAGCGACCTCGGTTCAGTCCGGGCCGAGATGGTAGCCGAGACGCCGCGGGATGCGCGTCAGCTGGCGCAGCCACCACGGCGCGCGGCGGCCGCGCTCCTCGAGGTCCTCGCGCCGGATCATCGCGGTGCGCATGACCCGCGCGCCGACGTAGCGGAAGGGCTCGGGCGGGAAGCGCCGCTTCGGCGGTCCGACCATCGGCAGACGGGTCAGCGGCTCGTCCGACTCGAGCGCCAGTGCGGCGAGCACCCTTCCGGCGAGGTGTGACGGCGCGACGCCGTTGCCCGAGTAGCCGCCCGCGTAGTGCAGCCCCGGCCGCACCGATCCGAATCGGGGCAGGTGGTCGGGCGAGATGTCGACCGGGCCGCCCCAGGCATCGGTCAGGCGCACGTCGGCCAGCTGGGGGAACAGCCAGCGGAAGCCGAAGGCAGCTCGCCGCGCATCGGCCAGCGAATCGGTGAACGAAGGACCGATGCGACCGCCATAGCCCGGGCGTCCGCCGCCGGCACCGAAGGCGATCCGCCCATCGGCGGTGACGTGGAAGTAGTGGACCGATGCGCGCGCGTCGACGATCGCCTCGCCGCCGGCCCAGCCCAGCTCGGCGATGCGGTCGGGGATCGGCTCGGTGCGCACCATGTAGCTCGCCCAGGCGAGCAGCGAACGGGTCAGGCCGGGCCAGCCGGCGCCCCACGCGTTGATTGCCAGGACGATCTGGGGGGCGCGCAGCTCGCCGCCATCGGTCAGCAGCCGATGCCCCCGGATGCGCCGGGCACGGGTGCCCTCGTGGATCGTCACGCCGCGCTCGATCGACACGCGGCGCAGGCCGCGAGCGAGGAAGCCCGGATGCACGGTTGCGCCGTCGCGCATCAGCGCTCCGCCACGGAACCTCGGGGAGCGGCAGCGCTCGGCGACCTCGGCCGCGCTCAGCTCGACGAGCTCGTTGCCGACGCCGAGCCGGCGCGCCGTTTCGACCGAGCCGTGCCACGCGCCGTCGTGCAGCGGCGTCGTCGACACGGTCAGCATCCCGCCGCGCCGGTAGTGCGCCTCGACGTTGTGCGTGGCGCACCAGTCACCGATGGCATGCACCGACGCGCCCACCTCGCGCGCGGCGGCCAGTGCCGGCTCGGCGCCGTACAGGTCGGCCAGCGTCGAAAGCTCGTCCCACCAGCCGTTGGCGAAGCCGCCGTTGCGGCCGGACGGCCCGCCGCCGCAGATGTCCTGCTCGAGGACGACGACGCGCAGATCCGGGTCGCGGTCGAGCAGGTGCAGCGCGGTCCACAGGCCGGTGTAGCCGCCGCCCACGATCGCCACGTCGGCTTCCGTCCGGCCGTGGAGCGGCGCGGCCGGCCGACCCGCGTCCTCGGCCGCGAGGGCCTCGCGCAGCCATGGACTGCGGGCACCACCGCCAGGTCGCAGCGCGCGGTCGGCATCGGTCAGCAGCGAGGACATGCGCGCGACGATAGCCGAGTCGAGCGTGGATCGAGCATCGAGTTGCGCGACAGGTTGCGATGGAGTAAATACTTATGGTGACCAGAACTGTTAGCCCAGGCACGGCTCCGTCCGGCTCCGTTCGCAGCGACGCGAACGAGCTGTGGAGCGCCGTCCAGCCGATCATCGTCGGCGAGCGGCTGCGCCTGGTCCAGCGCGCGCACCAGCTCGGTCTGAGCATGGCGCACCTCCATGTCATGGGCCTGCTCGATGCCAAGGGCGCGCTGCCGATGAGCCGCATCGCCGAGCTGCTCGGCGTCGCGCTTCCCAATGCGACCGGGCTGGTGAGCCGGATGCAGGAGCGCGGCGTCGTGGAGCGGCGTCGCAACGAATCTGACCGGCGCGTCGTGCTGGTCGACCTCACCGCCAATGGCCGCGCCACGCTGCGCGGCTTCGAGATTGCCCGGCGCCGCCGGCTGACCAACGCACTCGCCCAGCTCACGGCGGATCAGCGTGACGAGCTGATGCGCTCCATCCATACCCTGCGCGTCGCCTTCGACCGGGCCGACGCGGTCAAGGAGACCCGTTGATGACCAACCAGGGGCCGATTCAGATCGACCAGCGCGCCCGATTCGAGATCCTGGGCGCGATCCTCCTCGCGATGTTCCTGTCGGCGCTCGACCAGACGATCGTCGGTACGGCACTGCCGCGGATCGTCACCGATCTGAAGGGCAACGAGCTCTACGTCTGGGTGGTGACGATCTATCTGCTGACCAGCACGGTCACGGGGCCGATCTACGGCAAGATCTCCGACCTGTATGGCCGGCGCCCGATGATGATGCTCGGGGTCGGCCTGTTCCTGGCCGGCTCGGTCCTGTCGGGCATCTCGCAGGAGATGTGGCAGCTCATCGCCGCCCGCGGCTTCCAGGGCCTGGGCGCCGGCGCGATCTTCCCGATCAGCCTGGCGGTCATCGGCGACCTGTTCACACCCCGGGAGCGGGGCAAGTACCAGGGCCTGTTCGGTGCCGTGTTCGGCATCTCGGCGCTGATCGGGCCGTTCCTGGGTGGCTTCCTGACCGACAACCTGTCGTGGCACTGGGTTTTCTTCGTCAACGTGCCGGTCGGCCTGATCTCGCTCTATATCATCTGGCGGCTGCTGCCACCCATCAAGCACCCGGAGAGCGCCGGCTCGATCGACTACCTCGGCTCGGCGGTCTTCGCGGCGGCGATCGTGCCGATCCTCATCGGCCTGACCAACAAGCAGTTCGGTGACTGGACCGATCCGGAGGTGGGCGGCCTGATCCTGATCGGCCTTGCGTTCAGTGCACTGTTCGTGTGGGTCGAGTCACGCGCCGCCGAGCCGATCGTGCCGCTCGGCCTCTTCCGCAACCGCACGTTCACCTCGTCGGTGATCACCGTCTTCCTCGCCGCCTTCGGCTTCTTCGGCGCGATCATCTTCGTCCCCCGCTGGTTCCAGGCGGTCTACGGGTCGTCCGCCACCGAGTCGGGCTACCAGATGTTCCCGCTGCTCATCGGCCTGCTCGGCAGCTCGATCATCTCCGGCTACGCCATCAGCAGGACGGGCAAGTACAAGCTGCTGGTCGTCGGTGCCATGGCGGTCATGTCCATCGGCCTCTTCCTGATGACCAACCTGCGCGCGGAGACCGACTTCTGGACGATCGCGGTGTGGATGTTCATCGCGGGCGTCGGCCTTGGCCCGACCATGGCGGCCTTCACCATCGTGGTCCAGAACGCCGTGCCGATGAACATGCTCGGCGTGGCGACCAGCGACCTCACCTTCTTCCGCCAGGTTGGCGGCACGGTGGGGCTGGCGATTGCCGGCACGCTGTTCGGCAACGCGCTGACCTCCGAGATCCCGACGCAGCTCACGGCGGCCGGTGTGCCGGCCCAGCTCGTGTCGCAGCTCGGCAGCGGACAGATCAACAACGGCGAGATCACCGCCGTCGGGAACCTCGGCGCGACGATCCTGCAGGCGACGCCGGAGCAGTTCCGGCCGCTGGTCGAGCCGTTCATCCCGAATATCGTCGCTGGCTTCCACGAGGCCTTCTCCCTGGCGATCGGCAGCACCTTGTGGCTCGGCGTCGGCGCCGCGGTCATCGGTGGACTGTGCGTCCTCTTCTTCCTGCCCGAGCTGCCGCTGCGCCACCACTTCGGCGACGAGCCGGACGAGCCCGTGGCGGAGTCGCTCGCCGCGCTGGAGCCGACGCTCGAGGTGCCGGCGCCGGGCACGTCGCGGCAGGGGAGCGGACGGGCGCCGGACCTGCGGCCGGGTCGCGAACGGGGGTAGCTGAGCGCGGCCGAGGCGCGGCCGTATCGGGTGCCTGGGGGAGTGCCCTGCGGCGCGCCGTGGCTGACTCGGACGAACCGCCGCATACCGCATCCGATCGGAACCCATACCTGCGCGCGTCGGCGGTAAGGACGGCTCGATGAGTGATACCGGCTCCGGTGGGAACCGATGACCGCGGTCGGAAGTTCCATTGACCGCTCGGTGCCGGATACGGGGTCGACGAGGAGCCGGTAGGGGTCGATCAGTGAGGATGCCGCCGCTACCGGTTACTTCCGCGCCCGGTGGGCACCCGCTGGTACGTGGGTGCGGCTAGGTGCCCTGGCTGACCCAGCCCCAGACCGTTCCGGCGGCCAGGACGATGCCGGGCAGCAGCAGCCATGGTCCATAGAGCAGGCCGAGCAGCAGCAGCAGCGCTGCGATGCCGGCGATCGGCGGCCAGATCGAGCCGAGCGGCACCGGATCCAGTCCGGCGGCCAGCGGATCGCTCGACGAGGACGGCTCGTCGCCGTAGCCGAACAATCGGTTGACGACCCCCAGGACGCGGCCGACACCCGTCGAGCCGTCGGGCACGATCCCGTCGCGCGCCTGGCGAACGAAGGCCGCCGCGACGCCGACGAAGGCGAGTGCCGCGAAGACCACGAAGAAGAGCAGGACGCTGCCGGCGACCTCGTAGCTGGCGAACCAGTACGCCGTTCCGACGATGGCCGAGTACACGCCGGTGCGCAGGAAGAAGCGCAGTTCCTCAGCCATGCGGGGCGTCCGCATCGGCCTGGTGGCGGAAGTCGTAGACCGGTCGCTCGCTGCGGATGGGAGGCAGCGAGGCGAAGTTGTGGTGCGGCGGCGGCGAGGTGGTCCACCACTCCAGCGAGTAGCCGCCCCATGGGTCATTGGCCGCAACCACTCCACGCCGCAGGAAGACCGACCAGACCACGTTGATGGCGAAGACCAGGATCGACAGCGCCAGGATGGCGGCGCCGAAGCTGATCAGGACGTTCAAGGCCGTCCAGGCGGTCTCGGAGGCCGGGTAGTCGGCCACGCGACGCGGCATGCCGTCCAGCCCGAGCTGATGCATCGGGAAGAAGGTCAGGTTCATGCCCAGCAGCATCAACCAGAAGTGCCACTTGCCGAGCCGTTCGGAGAGCAGCCGCCCGGTCATCTTCGGCATCCAGAAGTAGAAGCCGGCGAAGGCGGCGAAGACCGATCCGCCGAACAGCACGTAGTGGAAGTGCGCGACGACGTAGTACGTGTCGTGGACGGCATAGTCGATCGTGGGGGAAGCCAGGAACGGCCCGGTGATGCCGCCGATGAGGAACATCAGCAGGAAGCCGATGGAGAAGAGCATCGGCGTCTCGAACCGGATGCGACCGCGCCACATCGTCGCGATCCAGTTGAAGAACTTCACCCCGGTGGGGATGGCGATCATCATCGAGGTGATCGCGAAGAACAGGTTGCTGACCACGCCGGTGGTGAACATGTGGTGCGCCCAGACGCTGAAGCTCAGCGCACCGATGAGCATGGTGGCGAACACGAAGCCGCGGTAGCCGAAGATGCGCTTGCCGCTGAAGACCGGGATGATCTCGCTGACGATGCCGAAGAAGGGCAGGATCAGGATGTAGACCTCCGGATGGCCGAAGAACCAGAAGAGGTGCTGCCACAGGATGGCGCTGCCGCCCTGCGCCGGCTCGAAGAAGGCACCGCCGATGGTGCGGTCGATGAACAGCATGACCAGCGCCGAGGTGAGCACCGGGAAGGTGATCATGATCAGCAGGCTCATCACCAGGATGTTCCAGGTGAAGATCGGCAGCCGGAACATCGTCATCCCCGGCGCGCGCATGGTGAAGCTGGTCGCCACGAAGTTCAGCGCGCCGAGGATCCCAGAGGTGCCGCTCATGATCAGGCCGAGGATCCACAGGTTGCCGCCGGTCCCCGGCGAGTAGGTGCCGTCGGACAGCGGGGCGTAGCCGGTCCAGCCGAACGCCGCGGCGCCGCCTGCGGTCAGGAAGCCGGAGAACGCAACCAGGCCGCCGAACAGGAAGAGCCAGTAGCTGAAGGCGTTGATCCGCGGGAAGGCGACGTCCGGCGCCCCGATCTGGAGCGGGATGAAGTAGTTCGCCAGGCCGATGGCCACCGGGGCGGCGAAGAAGAAGATCATCCCGGTGCCATGCATGGTGAACAGCTCGTTGTACGTCGCGCGGTCCATGAACTGGAGGCCCGGTTCGGTCAGCTCGGCGCGCATGAGCAGCGACAGGATTCCGGACAGGATGAAGAAGCCCAGTCCGGAGAAGATGTAGAGCAGGCCGATCCTCTTGTGATCGGTGGTCGTCATGTAGTCGACGATGCCGGTCGGCGCCGGGTTCCTTGCCGGCAGCGCGGCGCGCGGGTCGAGCTCGGTGGTGGTCATCGGCTCGTCCTCATGGCGCCGCCCGCTGAGCTTGCTGCTGGAGCCACGCGTCGAACTCGGCGCCCGGGACCGCGCGGATCGAGAAGCGCATGTCGCTGTGCAGCAGCCCGCAGAACTCGGCGCACTGCCCGCTGAACGTGCCCGCCTGGTCGATGGTCAGCGTCACCCGGTTGGTGATGCCCGGCACGGCGTCCCGCTTGATGAGGAACTCGGGCACGTAGAACGAGTGGATCACGTCGGGCGAGTCGATCACGAACGTGATCTCGCGACCGATCGGCAGGGTGATCTCCGGCGGCTGGTCGAGGTGGCCGGTGATCGTCACGCCGCTGTCGGGATAGGTGAAGCGCCACTGCCACTGGAAGCCCTCGACGTCGACGGTCAGCGCCTGCCCGTTGCCCGGCTTGTCGACCGTCGCCAGCACCTGGGCGCTGATCACGAACAGGCCGATGACCAGCAAGGTCGGCAGCGCCCACCAGACGACCTCGAGCGGCACGTTCGTCTTGAACTGCGCGGGCGGGCCATCGGCACCGGCGCGATAGCGGACGACGCTCCAGCCGATGAGCCCGGCGACGATCACGAAGACGACGACCGCGGCGATCATGAACAGCCGGTAGAGCGACGCGACGTCACGGCCCTCGCTGGTCACCGGGGCGGGCGTGCAGCCGGATAGGATGGCGACCAGGCCGATGAGGGCCATGGTCGTCGGAACGAGCGCGCGTCGCATCCTCGATCGCTGCATCCGGACCAATGCTACGCCCGAGGAGCGCTCGCCATACCATGGACGCGTGATCAGGTACGACGACCGAACGGCCCTGGTGATCGTCGACGTCCAGAACGACTTCGCCGATCCAGCCGGCAGCCTCAGCGTCGCCGGTGGTGAGGCGATCGTCGGCCGCATCAACGACGAGGTGGCTCGCGCGCTCGACGCCGGGGCAATGGTCGCCTACACCCAGGACTGGCACCCGGAGGTGACGCCCCACTTCGCGCGCGACGGCGGCATCTGGCCGGTGCACTGCGTGGGCGGCACCTGGGGCGCGGAGCTGCACCCGGGGCTGCGCGTCGAGGGCGAGCGCATCCGCAAGGGTACGGGCGGCGAGGACGGCTACTCCGGATTCACCATGCGCGACCCGGTGTCCGGCGAAGAATCGCCGACCGCGCTCGAGGGCCTGCTGCGGGAGCGTCACGTCGGGCGCCTCGTGGTCTGCGGCCTGGCCACCGACTACTGCGTCCGGGCGACGGTGCTGGATGCGCTCCGTCTGGGCTTCGCCACGTCCCTGCTGACCGATGCGATCGCGGCGGTCAACCTCGAGGAGAGCGACGGCGAGCGGGCGATCGCGGAGATGCTCGAGGCTGGCGCGACGCCGGCCTGAGCGCGCCGGCAGCCGGTGGCTCCCCCGAGCGTGAGCCGAGCGTGGAACTCGGCCTGAACATTCCCTCTTGCGCTCGCGTCCGCGCTGCGTATACTCCGCCGCGTCGGGCCGTTTGAAACGGCGCTGAGCAAGCCTTCCGTCTCCTCCCACCCACGTCCCACGCGTCGGCTCACGGGGTAGCGGCAAGAACCGTGACCGGCGTCGACGACAGGCGTGAATCCCGACGTGGTAACCATCTTTCAGGGAGGGTCCTTGGTGGCCTACACCGATCAGGTGCTCAACTGCGCCGATTGCGGGATCGACTTCGTCTTCTCGGCATCGGAGCAGGAATTCTTTGCGCAGAAGGGATTCGCCTCTGCGCCCAAGCGCTGCTCCTCGTGCCGGGCGCAGCGACGTGCGGCCGGCAACGGCGGTGCGACGAGCTACGGCAGCGGTGGCGGTGGCGGCTACGCGAACGGCAGCGGCTTCAGCCGGGGTCCTCGGGAGATGTTCGACGCCGTGTGCGCCCGTTGCGGCAAGGACACCCAGGTGCCCTTCCGGCCGACCGGCGCGCGCCCGGTCTACTGCAGCGACTGCTTCCGGCTGGTGCGCGGCTAGCGCCGATCACAGGCCCCGATGCGTCAGCGGCTCCCCGCCCGGGGAGCCGCTTTTTCGTGTCCTGCGCCCATGACTTCGTGGCAGTAGGCGCGCCCACCAAGACGACCGACCGAGCGGTCGGTCGGGCGACGAGAGGCGAGGCTCGTATCATTGACGCGTATCCAATGACGAGATGCGGCAGACAACTTGCGGAGCCTTACCGGTATATGAACGACCTCGACCAATGGCGTGAGCTGGGCCAGCAGCTGCGCGTCGATTCCATCCGTTCCAGCAGCGCGGCCGGGTCCGGCCACCCGACCTCATCGATGTCGGCCGCCGACCTCATGGCGGTGCTCATGTCGAAGTACCTGCACTACGACTTCGATCATCCCGAGAACCCGAACAACGACCATCTGATCTTCAGCAAGGGCCACGCCTCGCCGCTGCTCTACGCGATGTACAAAGCCGCCGGCGCGATCAGCGACGACGAGATGCTCACCTTCCGGCAGGAGGGGAGCCGCCTGCAGGGCCATCCGACCCCGGTGATCCCGTGGGTCGACGTGGCGACCGGCAGCCTGGGGCAGGGCCTGCCGATCGGCGTCGGCGTGGCGCTCGCCGGCAAGCGGCTCGACCGGCTGCCGTACCACATCTGGGTGCTCTGCGGCGATTCCGAGATGGCCGAGGGTTCGATGTGGGAGGCGATCGAGCATGCTGCCTTCAACAAGCTCGACAACCTGACCGCGATCATCGACGTGAATCGGCTGGGCCAGACCGGCGAGACGATGCACGGCTGGGACCTCGACTACTTCAAGCGCCGCTTCGAGGCGTGCAACTGGCACGCGATCGAGGTCGACGGGCACGACGTCGGAGCGGTCGACCGGGCGTTCGACGAGGCCGTATCGGTCAACGACAAGCCGAGCGTGATCATCGCCAAGACGATCAAGGGCAAGGGCGACCCCGAGGTCGAGAACAAGAACGGGGCGCACGGCAAGCCCGTGCCGAACCCGGATGCGACGATCAAGGCGCTCGGTGGACTGCGCAACATGCACGTCGACGTGCCGAAGCCGACCTCCGACGGGCAGCCGCACGTCTTCGCGACGAATGCCGGCCTCGAGCTGCCGCGCTACGAGCTCGGCGGCAAGGAGGCGGTGCGCAAGGCGTACGGCGACGCGCTCGCGGCGCTGGGCGGCGCCAACGGCAAGGTGGTGGCGCTCGACGGCGAGGTCGGCAACTCGACCTACTCCGAGATCTTCAAGGCGGCGCACCCCGAGCGCTACTTCGAGATGTACATCGCCGAGCAGCAGCTGGTCGCGGCAGCGGTCGGCATGCAGGTCCGCGGCTGGCGGCCGTACGCCGCCACGTTCGCGGCGTTCCTGTCCCGCGCCTATGACTTCGTGCGGATGGGGGCCATCAGCCAGGCCGATATCAGCCTGGTCGGCTCGCACGCCGGCGTCAGCATCGGCGAGGATGGACCATCCCAGATGGCGCTGGAGGACATCGCCAGCCTGCGGGCGGTGTACGGCTCGACCGTGCTCTACCCGAGCGATCCGAACCAGACGGCGCAGCTCGTCGCGCAGATGGTCGACCGTGACGGGACCGTCTTCATGCGCACGACGCGGGAGAAGACGCCGGTCATCTACTCGCCGGACGAGGAGTTCCACGTCGGCGGAAGCAAGGTCGTGCGCCAGACCGATGACGACGCGGTGACGATCGTCGGCGCCGGCATCACGCTCCACGAGGCCATGAAGGCGGCCGATGCGCTGCGCGGCGACGGGATCAGCGCGCGGGTGATCGACCTGTACAGCGTCAAGCCCATCGATGCCGAGACGCTGCGGGCCGCGGCACGCGACACGGGGCGGATCATCACCGTCGAGGACCATTGGCCGCAGGGCGGCCTGGGCGACGCGGTGCTCGAGGTGTTCGCCGACAGCGACGAGCGTCCGCGCATCCTGAAGCTCGCCGTCGACCACATGCCAGGCTCGGCGACCCCCGAGCAGCAGCTGGCGGCCGCGGGCATCGACGCCGAGCACATCGCCGCGGCCGCTCGAGCGTTGGTCGGTGAGCGCGTCGTCAGCGCCGGGCGTCGGCAATGACCACCGGCGCGGAGCAGGACCGGGCGCGAGACGCGCGGCAGCCGGAGCACGTCGACGCCGTCGTCGATCAGATTGAGTCCAAGTCGCAGAGGCATGAGATGAACACATTGCAGCGGCTTCACGCCGAGCAGGACCAGAGCCCGTGGATCGACTTCATCGACCGCGAGCTGATCAACAGCGGCCGCCTGGATGACCTCATCGACGAGGGGATCCGCGGCCTGACCAGCAACCCCACGATCTTCGCCAAGGCGATCGCCAGCGGAAAGTACGACGAGCTGATCAAGCAGCAGATCGACGCCGGCCATGGCAACGCGGAGATCTTCGAGGAGATCGCCGTCTCGGATGTCGGCGACGCGGCCGACGAGCTGCGCCGGGTGTACGACGAGTCGAACGGGACCGATGGGTTCGCGTCGATCGAGGTCGAGCCGGAGCTCGCCGACGACACGGCCAAGACCGTCGAGCGCGCACGGCACCTTTGGGAACGCCTCAACCGGCCGAACGTCTTCATCAAGATCCCCGCGACCGATGCCGGCGTCCCGGCGATCACCGAGTGCATCGCGGAGGGCATCAACATCAACGTCACGCTGATGTTCAGCGTCGACGTCTACCGCGACGTGGCGCATGCCTACCTGGAGGGTTTGCGCCGGCGCAGGGCGGCGGGCCATGAGCTCGACCGGTTGGCGTCGGTTGCCAGCTTCTTCGTCAGCCGGGTCGACACCAAGGTCGACAAGCAGCTGCAGGCGCGCACCGATCGCCGTGCCGCCGACCTGCTCGGCAAGGCCGCCATCGCCAACGCCAAGATGGCCTACCAGGCGTACCTCGAGATCTTCCACGGGCCTGAGTTCGACGAGCTGCGCGCCGCCGGGGCTCAGGTGCAGCGCTGCCTGTGGGCGAGCACCTCGACGAAGAACCCCGACTACCGCGACGTGCTCTACGTCGAGGAGCTCATCGGTCCGGAGACGGTCAACACCATGCCGATCGACACGATCAACGCGTTCCTGGACCACGGCAACGTGCAGCGCACCGTCGACCGAAACGTCGATGAGGCGCGCGACGTGCTGCGTGATCTGGGCGGCCAGGGGATCGACATGGACCAGGTGACCGACGAGCTCATCGAAGAGGGCGTCAAGACCTTCGCCAAGTCGTTCGAGGACCTGATGGACACGATCGACTCGCAGCGCAAGGCCCTCGCGACGGCGTGAGCAGTCCGGTGACCGAGCGCATCGACCGCAGCATGGGCGCGGAGCTGGAGTCGAGCGTCAGCGCACGCCTCCAGTCCTGGACCGATGCGCGCGTGGCCGCGCGCCTGTGGCAGAAGGACGGCACGCTCTGGGCGGCATCGGGCAAGCAGCCGGCGGATCTGGCCGCCTGGCTGGGCTGGCTCGACCTGCCGACCGCCATGCAAGCACGCGTGCCGGAGCTCGACCATCTGGCCGATGCCGTTCGGGCCGACGGCTACACCCGCGCCGCCGTGCTCGGTATGGGCGGCTCGTCGCTCGCCCCGGAGCTGTTCAGCCGCGTGTTCGGCTTCGCCGGCGGCGCCGCGGCGCCTGACGGCGACGGGCTCGAGCTGCGCATCCTCGACTCGACGCATCCGGATGCGGTGCGCGGCTTCCGCGAATGGGCGACCGCGGCTCGGACGATCTTCTGCGTCAGCTCCAAGTCCGGGACGACCACCGAGCCAAACGCCTTCCACGCCGCGATGGCGGCCGAGGCGCCGGCGCTCGACTTCATCGCCATCACCGACCCGGGCACCGCGCTGGCTGACCTCGCCCGTACGCAGGAGTTCCGCGCCATCGTCGACGCGCCGCCCGACGTCGGCGGCCGCTACTCGGCGCTGACCGTCTTCGGTCTCGTGCCGGCGATGCTCCACGGCGTGCCGATCGGTGCACTGCTCGAGCGGGCCGCCACCATGGCCGAACGCTGCCAGGCGGACCCGGTCGACAATCCGGGCCTGCGCCTGGGCGCGTACATCGGGGAGGCGGCGCTCGCCGGCCGTGACAAGCTCACCGTGCTGACGTCGTCGCGCCTGGCGAGCTTCGGCGACTGGGTCGAGCAGCTCATCGCCGAGAGCACCGGCAAGCAGGGCACCGGCATCGTGCCGATCGTCGGCGAGCCGATCGGCGAGCCGGAACGCTACGGCGACGACCGCTGCTTCGTGGTGCTGACGCTGGCCGATGACCCGGACACCGAGTGGCGTCGCTTCAGCGAGGCGCTCACGGCCCGCGGACATCCGCTGCTGCACATCGTGGTCGGCGAGCCGCTTGACGTCGGCGGCGAATTCGTGCGCTGGGAGGTCGCGACCGCCGCCGCGGGGATCGTGCTGGGGATCGACCCGTTCGACCAGCCGAACGTCCAGGAGAGCAAGGACGCCACCAAGGAGCTGCTCGCGGCGGCACGCAACACCGGACGGCTCAGCACGCCGGCGCCGCTGGTCGCCACCGAGGGGATGGCACTCTACGGAGATCCGAAGTCGCTGGGCGACACGCCGCTGACCGTCGACGGCGGAATTCGTCAGCTGCTCAGCCTGGCCCGGCCGGGCGACTACTTCGCGCTGCTGGCCTACCTGCCGCAGGACCGCGACGTCGAGGCGCTGCTCCAGCGGCTGCGGGCGCAGGTTCGCGACGCGCTGGGGATCGCCACCACGCTCGGGTTCGGACCGCGCTTCCTGCATTCGACCGGGCAGCTGCACAAGGGCGGCCCCGACAGCGGCATCTACCTGCAGATCACGGCCGAGCCGCGCAAGGACCTGCCGATCCCGGGCTGGGACGAGACGTTCGGGATGCTGATCGCGGCACAGGCACTCGGCGACCTCCAGTCGCTGCAGCGTCGCAACCGGCGCGTCCTGCGCCTGCACTTCGCCGACGCCGGCGACGGATGGCCGAAGCTCGAGGCGATGGTCGCCGAGGCGCTCTCCGGGCTGGTGGCCGCCTGATCGATACGAAGAAAGGAAGATCATGCAGATCGGGATCTGTGGACTCGGGCGGATGGGCGCCGGCATGGCGCGCCGCCTGGCACGCGGCGGTCACGAGGTCGTCGTCTGGAACCGCACCGAATCGGTCGCCAGCGAGGTCGCTGCCGAGCCGGAGAACGACGGCAATGTCACGGTCGCCGAGCCGCTCGACGCGATGGTGGCAAAGCTCAAAGCGCCTCGTCATGTGCTGATCAGCGTCCCGTCCGGCGATGCGACCCAGGCGATGATCGACCAGCTGGCCAAGCTGCTCGAACCCGGTGACGTGATCATCGACGCCGGTAACTCGAACTTCCACGACTCGCAGCGTCGCGCTGCGAGTCTCGCCGAGCAGGGGATCGACTGGCTGGACTTCGGAGTGTCCGGCGGGGTGTGGGGCCTGCAGGTCGGCTTCTGCACGATGATCGGCGGCAAGCGCGAGGTCTACGATCGCGTGGAGCCGCTCGTCAAGACGCTGGCGCCGGAGGAAGGCTACCTGTACTGCGGCCCGGCCGGCGCCGGCCACTACGTGAAGATGGTCCACAACGGCATCGAATACGGCCTGATGCAGGCCTACGGCGAGGGCTTCGACATCCTCCACGCCTCGAACTACGACCTGAATCTGGCCGCCGTCGCGCGGATGTGGAACCACGGCAGCGTGATCCGCTCGTGGCTGCTGGAGCTTGCCGGCAACGCCTTCGAGAAGGAAGGCAGCGACCTGACGGACATCGCCGGCTGGGTCGCCGATTCCGGTGAGGGCCGCTGGACGGTGCAGGATGCCATCGATCATGACGTGCCGGCGCCGGTCATCACGCTCAGCTTGCTGCAGCGCTTCCGCAGCCGGCGCTCGCCCGACTCGTTCACCGACCGGGTCCTCGCGGCGTTGCGCAACGAGTTTGGCGGCCACGCCATCAAGGCGGCGTCGCCGGCCTCGACCGTCGAGCAGGGCGAGGCCGGTGGCGGCGCCGGCGAGCCGGCGACCACCGCAACCGGCGGCCGCTGAGCCAGATGACGACCAGCAGCGTCCCGAATCGCAGCGTCACCGATCCGGACGCCAGCCGGAACGGCCGTGACGGCTCAACCGACGAGCGCGACCACGGCCACGGCTCGCGCTCCGGCGCGTCCCACAACCCGCTGCGTGAGGGGCTGCGGCTGGAGCGGATGCCCGAGCCGTGCGTCATGGTCATCTGTGGCGCGACGGGGGACCTGACCGAGCGCAAGCTGGCGCCGGCGCTCTACAACCTCATGCTCGGCGGCTTCCTGCCACCGGAGTTCACGGTCGTCGGCTTCGCCCGGCGCGATCTCGGCACGGACGACTTCCGCAAGCACCTGCGCGAGTCAATCGACCAGTACAGCCGCAACAAGCCGGCGAAGGAATCGGTCTGGGACTCGTTCGCCAACGGCATCGAGTATCACCGTGGCGACCTGGACGACCCGAAGGCCTACGTCGAGCTCGGCAAGCTGCTGGAGCGCATCGACCGTGACCGCGGCACGGCCGGGAACCGGCTCTTCTACCTGGCGGTGCCGCCGAAGCTGTATCCGGAGATCGTCGAGCGCCTGGGAGAGGCCGGGCTCGCGGGGCATCGGCGCAGTGGCGGCGGCAAGCAGGGCTGGGTGCGGGTCATCGTCGAGAAGCCGTTTGGCTACGACCTCGCCTCGGCGAAGGCGCTGAACCGCGAGCTGCGCGAGGTGTTCCACGAGGACCAGATCTACCGCATCGACCATTACCTCGGCAAGGAGACGGTGCAGAACCTGGCCGTCTTCCGTTTCGGCAACGGCATCTTCGAGCCGATCTGGAACCGCCGCTACATCGACTCGGTGCAGATCACCGTGGCCGAGACGGTCGGCGTCGAGGGCCGCGGCGAGTTCTACGACCAGACCGGCGCGCTGCGCGACATCGTGCAGAACCACGGGCTGCAGCTCCTCGCCACCTTCGCCATGGAGCCGCCGGTCGAGTTCCGCGCGCAGGACCTGCGTGACGAGAAGGTCAAGGTGCTGCGCGCCGTCAAGCCGATCCCGTACAGCCAGGTCGACGCCCAGACCGTGCGCGGCCAGTACGTGTCAGGCTGGGTCGAGGGCGAGAAGGTGGTCTCGTACCGCGACGAGCCGGAGGTCGCCCCCGATAGCGAGACCGCGACCTACGTCGCGCTGAAGCTGGCGATCGACTCGTGGCGCTGGGCGGGCGTGCCGATCTACATGCGCACGGGCAAGGCGCTGGCGACGCGCGTCACCGAGATCGCCGTGCAGTTCAAGCGCGCGCCGCTGGCGCTGTTCGCGCGCGCCGGCAACCCGGTGATCGAGCCGAACGTGCTGGCGGTGCGCATCCAGCCGGACGAGGGGATCCTGCTGCGCTTCGGCGCCAAGGTGCCGGGCCAGGGCCTCCAGATCCGAACCGTGAACATGGACTTCCGCTACGGCAGCTCGTTCTCGGTCGACTCGCCGGATGCCTACGAGACGCTGCTGCTCGACGCGATGATCGGCGACCCGTCGTTGTTCACCCGCGATGACGAGGTCGAGCGGGCCTGGGAGATCATCGACAACATCCTGGGGGCGTGGCAGCACGGCGACGGCGGTCCGCTGCACTTCTACTCCGCCGGCTCGTGGGGTCCGCCGGCCGCTGACGAGCTGCTGGAGCGGGACGGACGGGAGTGGCGCCGGCCGTGACGTCGGGCCATGAACACGCCCTTCGCGAGCTCGAGCGCTTCGGCCAGGCGGCCTCGCTCGCCACGCCGGTCTGGGAGGCGCCCGGGACGACGGTCCCCGCGATCGAGGCGCAGCTCGCCAACCTGTGGGTCCCGCCGGACGAAGACGAGGATGGACAGGTCGTCACCGAGAAGGGGCTGCCGCATGCGCGGGCATCGGTCCTCAACCTCATCGTCACCGTCGTCGACGCCGATGCGGCCGATCGCGTCGTGCGCACGATGATGGACCTCGGCATCCGCCATCCCTCGCGGGCGATCGTGCTCGTCGCCGATCCCGAGGCGCATGGCGAGGCGATCGACGCCCGAATCAGCACGCATTGCCATCCGATGGGCGGCGAAGACGACCGGATCTGCTACGAGGAAGTCGTGCTCACCGTACGCGGCGAGGCGGCGCGCCACCTGTCCGGGATCGTCGCCCCGCTGCTGATCCACGACCTGCCGACTCACGTCTGGTGGCCAGGCGACCCGCCGTTCGGACACCCGGTCTTCGACCAGCTGGTCGGCATGGCCGACCGGCTCATCGTCGACAGCTCGGACTTCGGGGACCTGCTGACCGGCTACCGGCGGCTCTCGAACCTGCGGCGTCGCAGCGGCGTCGGCGACCTGCTGTGGGACCGGCTCGGCTGGTGGCAGGAGCTGACCGCCGAGTTCTTCGACGTGCCGCGCTTCCGGCGCTACCTCGCCAACCTCAACCGGCTCGTGCTGCGCTATGCCGTGGCGAACACCGACGCCGGGCCGGGCCACGAACCGGGGATGACGGATGTGGCACCGGGCGTTCGCTCGCCGATCAGCCAGTCACTGCTCTACGCCGGCTGGCTCGCGTCGCGGCTCGGCTGGCGTCGCGATCGGGCGCTCGACGGGCTGCGTGACGGCGGCATGCGACTGCGCCTCGAGAGCCGCTACGAGATGATTGACCTGCAGATCGAGGCGGTGCCGACCGATGCCTACCGGCCCGGTGAGCTGCTCAATGTCCACCTGCGCGCCCTCGGCGAGACCGGCGCTGCCGAGTTCATCATCGATCGCGACGGCGACGAGGCGACGGTCGCCACCAATGCCGACGGCATGACCGCGCTGCTGCGCCGCGTGCCGATGGACGAGCCACGCGAGGCCGACCTGCTGAGCGCCGACCTGATCACCGAGTCGAACGAGCCGATCTACGAGGCCGCGCTGCGCGCCGCCGCCGTGTTCCTGTCCACCGCCCAGGCGCCGGAGGCCGTGGCATGAGCGCGGCCGAGTTCATCGTGCTGCCGGACGCCGGGGCGGTGGCCGAGGCCACGGCCGATCGCTTCGTGGCGGTGGCGCGGGCGGCGATCGATGAGCGCGGTGTCTTCCGCGTGGCGCTGTCCGGCGGGTCGACGCCGAAGGCCGTCTACCCGCTGCTCGTCGCCGAGCCGCGCGTCGAGCGCGTCGACTGGAGCCGGGTCGAGTGGTTCTGGGGCGACGATCGCTCGGTGCCGCCCGACGATCCGGAGTCGAACTACGGCGTCGCCGAGCGGATGCTGCTGTCGAAGCTGCCGGGGCTGCCGCGCCAGCGCGTGCACCGCATGCCGGCCGACGCCGACGATCGCGACGACGCCGCGCAGCGTTACGAGGCGCAGCTGCGACGCGTCTTCGATCCGCCGCGCGGCAGGCCGCCGAGCTTCGACCTGGTCTGGTTGGGGATGGGGGCCGACGGCCACACGGCATCGCTGTTTCCGGGCAGCGACGGCCTGGCCGTCGACGACCGCTGGGTCGTGCCGAACTGGGCGCCGGACCTCGAGACGTGGCGGATGACGCTCACCTTCCCGGTGCTCGATGCAGCACGGCTGGTGCTCTTCGTGGTGACCGGTTCGGACAAGGCGCCGGCGCTCGCCGCGGTGCGGGCCGGCCATGGCGACCTGCCGGCCGCTCGCGTCCATGCCGAGAAGGTCGTCTGGCTGGTCGACGAAGCCGCAGCCGGCGGGGAGCGGCGCGCGGCATGAACGCCTGGATCTGGCTGCTGGCCGCCGTCGTGGCCGGAGCGGCCGCGTACTACACCGGCTGGCGAGCGTGGGATGGCTACCGCCGTCGCGACGTGCTCGACGCGAACACCGACCGATACCTGGCCTGGCGCGGACGCGCTGCTCCGCCGTCGGGCCGGCCGTCCGAGGGGATGACCGGCGAGGAGCGGCGCAACGTCTACATCGGCATCGGTCTCGGCATCGTCGCCGTCGTGTGCGTGTTCGTGTTCCTGAGCTACCCGCCCGGCTGAGGCGCGGGCTGCGTCCCACGCTCGAGGCCACGCATGGCCGGGTTGAGGAAGATCGACAGGGTGACGACCAGGTAGCTCGCCGCGATGGCGACCAGCACGCCGGCCAGGCCGATCCATTCGACGAGCAGGCCGGCGACCAGCACACCGGCCGGAATCGCGACGTACGCGCCGGAGCGCACCGCGCCGAGCACGCGACCACGCAGTCGCGGCGGAACGCGCTCGTACATCGCCGTGCTGATGATCGGGTTGATGGGCCCACCGGCGAGGCCGGTCACGACGGCGCAGGCGATGACGATCGGCAACGGCGGCAGGATGGCAAGCACCCAGAACGGCAGGCCCGCGGCGACGAACGCGATGCCGAACGTCAGACGCCGCGGCAGGCGGTGGCCGATCGCCCCGAAGGCGACCGCGCTGATCAGGGCCGCGCCGCCGAACGCGCCGATCACCAGGCCGAGGTCGAGGGCGCTGCCGAAGACGCGGGTGGCGTAGATCGGCAGCAGCACGCTGAAGAGCGGCGCGTCGAGGAAGTTGGTGAACATGGCGGTGAGCACCACGGCCAGGATCAGCCGGTCCCGGCCGATGAACGACAGGCCCTCGCGCAGCTCCGTGAGGTAGCCCGCCGGCGAGCGCTCCTCCGCGTCGCCGGTGAGCGGGACGAGCAGGCGCACGACCACCGCCGAGGCGGCGAAGCTGACCGCGTCGATCCACAGCACGTTGCTCGCGCCGAGGAAGGCGATGAGCAGCCCCGCCAGCGGCGCCCCGAGCAGGCTCGCTCCGCGGTTGATGGCCTGCGAGGTGCCGGACGCGCGCTCCAGGCTCATGCCGGCCATCTCGGCCAGGTCGGGGACGAGCGCCGAGCGAGCGGTGCTGCCCGGCCCGTCGAGCAGCGCCCCGGCGAAGACCAGTGCAAGCAGCATCCACAGCTCGAGGCCGATGGTCGCATGCAGCAGCGGGATGGCCGCCACGCTTGCGCCGCTGGCGATGTCCGACACGACGCTCATGCGGCGGTAGCCGAGCCGGTCGACCACCGCGCCGCCGAAGAACGAGGCGATGACCGCGGGGAGTGTGGTGAAGAACGCGACCAACCCGGTGAGCGCCGCGCTGCCGGTCGTCTCCAGCACGAACCACGGGATGGCGATCAGGGTGAGGACGTTGCCGGTCATGCTGATCGCGTTGGCGGCGAACAGCGCCAGGATCGGCACGCGTGTGCCGCGCGGCTCGGCAGCGGCCGTGGAGGTGGAGGACATGCGGGCCCGAGTCTAGCGGCGTCATACTCGGCCCATGCCGATGCGCGTCGAGCTCCTCTACTGGGATGCCGATCCGGACTACATGACCGCGCGCCAGAACCTCGTCGAGGTGCTCAACGAGGACGCCTTCGAGACGACGATCCAGATGGTGGCGGTCAACAGCGCGGCCGATGCGGAGTTTCTTGACTTCCGAGGCTCG
Organism: Candidatus Limnocylindria bacterium; assembly: GCA_035708065.1. Lineage (GTDB taxonomy): Bacteria > Chloroflexota > Limnocylindria > QHBO01 > QHBO01 > JAICUY01. The sequence goes on from DASSTC010000025.1 coordinate 24,652, forward strand.
CCGACGATCCGTATCGACGGCCAGGACGTCGAAGCTGCCGATGGCTCGGTCGGGCTGGCGCTGCGCCGGCCGATCCCGTCGAAATCGGTGATCCGCCGCGCCGTCGAGCGTGCCCGCGGCTGGAGCCACGGCCGGCGAACGACCGATTGACGCCTTCCGGCGCCGGGCGCGCCGGTACACTCGAGCCGATGCTCGCCTCCATCTTCCGGGCCTTCTTCCTGTGGCTCAGCAATCGGCGCTGGGTGGCGAGCATTGCCCTCCATACGCCGCTGCTGCGCCGCATGCCGCTGCGTTTCGTGGCCGGCACCACGCTCGACCAGGCGGTCGTCGCCGTGCGCACGCTCAACGAGAGCGGTGCCATGGCGACGCTCGACGTGCTCGGTGAGAGCGTCGACGACCGCGCCGCCGCCGACCGCGCGGCGCAGGGCTACGTGGCGACCATCGAGCGCATCGCGGCCGAGGGCCTGGATGCCGGCGTCAGCCTCAAGCTGACGCAAATGGGCCTCGACCTCGGAATCGAGACCTGCCTGGAGGTCATGCGGCCGGTCGTCGAGGCGGGTCAGCGGCACGGCATCTTCGTGCGCATCGACATGGAGTCGGCGGCCTACACCGACCGGACGCTCGAGGTGACGCGCCGCCTGCACGCGGACGGCTGCGATGTCGGAGTGGTGCTGCAGGCCTACCTGCATCGGTCGAAGGCGGACGCCGAGGCGCTGGCAGCCCAGGGCATCACGGTGCGCGTCTGCAAGGGCGCCTACGCCGAGCCGGCGGAGATCGCCTGGCACGACCGCGCCCGCATCGGTCAATCCTTCGTGGAGATGGCGAAGCTGCTGCTGGAGGCCGATGCCCAGCCGGCCGTGGCGACCCACGACCCCGACATGATCGACGCGGTCAAGGCGTTCGTCTCGGAGCATGACATCGCGCGCGATCGCTTCGAGTTCCAGATGCTGTACGGCATCCGGCGCGACCTCCAGCGCCAGCTCATCGAGCAGGGCTACCGCGTGCGGGTCTACGTGCCGTACGGCACCGAGTGGTTCCCGTACTTCATGCGCCGCCTCGCGGAGCGGCCGGCGAACGTCTTCTTCGTCGTGCGCACGGTGCTGTTCCAGCGCGGCTGAGGGCCGACCTGCGAGCATCGGTGAGCCGCGGTAGACTCCTCGGATACCCATGAGTGCCAGCAAACGGCCGAGCACTTCGAGTCTCCGCCGATTCATCACCACCCGTCCATATGTGACCGTCGCCGAGCTCCGTCGGCGGTTCCTGCTCGACGATCCGGACGCCGTCTGCTGCGTGCGGCGCAACGGCACCCATGCGTTCGTCGGGCTGCCGGAGCGTGAGGCGGCGAAGCTCCAGGACCTGTGGGAGCGCGACGAGATCGGCCTCGAGCTGTCGGTCGAGGTCCACGCGCCGGTGGTGGTCGGCGTCTACCCCATGCACATCGCGCGCTTCATCCAGGACGGTAACGCCAACGGCTACGCGAACGGCCATGCGAACGGGCATGCCCACGGCCGGGCCAACCGCCAGGCCGACGCGGTCGCCGACGGCGCCGCGACGAACGGGTTCGTGCCCCGGCAGGCACCGCCGCCGACCGCCGGGTGAGAGCCGTCCTTGTCGGACGCGACCTGATCCTGTTCAGCCGCATCTACGAGGCGGCCACCGCAGCCGGCGCGCAGATCACCCGCGTCGACGACATCGACCAGCTGCCGTCAGCCGAGGAGGTCGACCTCGCCCTCGTCGACTGGTCCGAGCGCGGCGAGGACTGGGGACCGCTGTTGCGCGCGTGGAGCGAGCACGTCGGCGCGGAGCGGCGGCCGCGGATCGTGCTCTTCGGGCCGCACGTCGATCTCGATGCCCACGCCGCGGCGCGCGATTCAGGGCTCGGACCGATGCTGGCGCGCTCGAAGCTGGTCTCGCGCCTCGGCGAGCTGCTGGGCGCCGGCTAGCGCTCGACCCAGGGGAACCAGCGGCGCTGCGTCCCGGCCGCTGACGTGCCGAGGTCGCCGCGCGCGATGCGTTCGAACTCCTCGCGTGCCTCGCGCCACGACACCTCGAGCGGGATCCAGCGGTTTCTCAGCGTCGCCTCGCCCTGGACGAACTTCACCACCAGGAACGCCTCCTCGGCGACGCGGTGCAGCCGCTCGGCCGCCGCAATGACGTCCTCCGCGGCGATGAGTCGCACCTCGGCGAAGAGCTGCCGGCTGGAGCGCAGCTGGCTCTCGAGCTCGCTCACCGTCTCGGCCAGCGCGGCGACGTTCGACGTCCGCCCGCGCGTGCTGGTGCTCCGCTTCGGGCCGGCGGCCTGCTGCGTCTCGACCGTCCAGTTGGCGATCAGGTCGGTGGTGCGGTAGCAGGCGTCCGCGGCCGCGAGCAGGCGGGCGTACAGCTGCCGCTTGTCCACGCCCCATCGGCCGCGCTGGTCGCGCAGCGTTTGGAGCGACTCGGTGAGCTGTGACAGCACCCAGCCGGCAATGACCCCGATGAGCGCGACGAACGCTTCCACGGCGGGGATTGTAGACGGATGACCTGCCCTGACCAGTACGGATCGGCCGTGACCATCGCGTCCGAGCTCGCACGACCATCGGATGCGGCGCTCTGCGAAGCGGTATGCAACACTGTCGGCTGCGCAGACGCTGCGCACCAGACACGCCGAAAAGCCAATCCACACGTGATGTGGTGCGGAAAGCCACGTGACTCCCCGCTCCAGGGAGCCAGACGGGTTGCCGAAGCGTTCGCAACAGGCCAGTGGGGACTGTGCCGTGTTCCGAGCACGAGATCAGCATCGGCGCCAAGGGGCTTCTCCGCACGTTCCGCGCGAGGAGTCCGAGATGCGCACGAAGTCACTTCCCGAGTCCATCCGCGTCGGCGAGCTGCGCCCCGCCCCGCGACCGCCGCGCGCGCCGCGCACCGGGCGCCGCCGCTTCCGTGACTGGCTGGCGACCGCCGGCATGCTGCTGCTGATCCCGGCCATGCTCGTCGTGCTGCTCCCCGGCGTGCGCGCGGCGCACCCGACGCTGGGCGTGGAGGGCGCAGCGCTGCGCGGCTCGTCGATCGTGGTCCGTGGCGGGGGCTATGCCGGCTTCGCCGCGATCGAGCTGCGCTGGGAGGGCGGCCGGCTGGCGGGCAAGGTGCGTCCGGACCGCGACGGCGAGTTCCGCACGGCGCTGTCGGTGCCGGCGAGCATGGCGCTGGGCGAGCACGACCTGTCGGCGGTGGATCCGACCGGCGGCGACAGCGGCGACCCGGAGGATGCCCTTGCATCGACGATCGTGACCGTCGTCGAGCAGGTTGCCGAGGCGACGCCCGACGGCCACAGCGGCGCGCCGGCGGCGAGCGGTGATCCGAGCGACCTCCCGGCCGGGACGCTCGTGCCCGGAGCAAGCACTCCTGCCGGCGGCACGAGCGGCGCTGATGGATCGGCCGTCGATCCGACGCCGGCCTCCGGCGGCGACTCGAGCGCCGGGCCGACCGCAACCAAGAAGCCCGGCTCGAAGTCGACGCCCAGGCCGAAGCCGAAGGCAACCGCCACCCCGCAGCCTCCGGCGCCGGCCACCAGCGGCGCGCTCTACGTGGCGACGAACGGCAGCGACGGCAATCCCGGCACGGCCGACGCGCCGTTCCGCACCATCGAGAAGGGCCTGGACAGCGTCCGTCCCGGTCAGACCCTGTACCTGCGCGGCGGAACCTACGTCGAGAACATCCAGGCGTCACCGGCGGGAACATCGTCCGCGCGGATCGTGGTCAGCGCGTATCCCGGTGAGCGCCCCGTGATCAAGGGCCTCGTCTCGATCAACAACCCGCGCTACGTCACCTTCAACGGGTTCAACGTCACCTGGAACACCGGTGGCTACGACGAGCACATGCTCAAGATCACGGGTGGCACGAGCTGGGTGCTGCAGAACTCGGAGATCTGGGGCGCGCGCTCATTCGCCGACCTGCTCATCTCCGGGTCGCCCCACGGCTGGGCGGTTCGCTACAACGTCATCCACGACACGTACGGCGGCGAGGCCGACGTCAACCGCAGCCACAACATCTACGCGAACACCAACCTCGACGCCACCGGCGGCGTCATCGAACGCAACCTGATCTTCAACGCGACGCACGGCACGAACCTGAAGCTGGCGGGCGCCGGCGGCAGCGGTGGTGGTGCGGCGAACGTCATCGTTCGCTACAACACCCTGTACAACGCCACGCAGCCGCTGCTCATCGGCGACGGCAGCCACAACATCACGGTGACCCGCAACATCATCGGCAAGAGCGCCAAGGGCAACATCATCCGGCTCTATGCGCTCGTCGGCGGCGCGAACAGCGTCAAGGACAACATCCTGTTCGCGGGGTCGAGTGCCTGCTCGGACTACGGCAGCACTGTCAAGTGCAGCTCGGTGATGTCCGGGAACCTGTTCCCGCATGATCCGCACTTCGCCTCAGGCGGCTTCCATCCGACCGATGCGGTGGCGGCCAAGTACGGACGCTACGCTCCCTGACTGCTGGGCCGCCCTGACGGTGTGGACTCGGGATCCATCCGCTCGCGGCGCAGGACCAGCACCGTGGCGTTGGCGATCGCCACCAGGAACCAGAAGTAGCGTTCGTAGGCGAGGTGCAGGAAGACGCCACTGCCGAGGTACGCGGCGAGGCTGAGCAGCATCGCGGTGGCGAGATAGGCGTAGTCGTCGCGCACCCCTGACCAGCGCAACCGCTCCCTCCAGAGCAACGCGCCGGTGACCGCCAGGATCGCGAGGAATGGCAGCAGCCCGACCATCCCGAGGTCCGCCGCAATGCCCAGGTACAGGTTGTGCGCCGGGAACTGAGAGCTGCTCAGGAAGTGGTGAATGCCGGTGTCGCTGGCGTACGTCGCCGAGTAATCGGCCGCGAAGAGTCCTGGCCCGACGCCGGTTAGCGGGTGGTCGAGGAACGCCTGCCAGGCGCCCAGGTTGAGCGCCGCGCGACCCTGGATCGAGCCGTCGGCGCTGGAGCCGCTCGAGTCCGAGGTGAGTGCCTCGAGGCCCTGCAGCGACGCCACGCGCGCGAAGAATCCGGGCGCCACGAGCAACGCGACGACCACGACGACCGCGATGGCCGCGATGACGGCACGCAGCCGGACGAAGCGCAGCAGCAGCATGAGCACCAGCACCCCGACCAGGGCCACCGCGGCGCCGCGTGAATAGCTGAGCAGCGTGCCGGCCAGGATGAGAGCGGTTGCCGCGGCGGCAATCAATCGTTCGCGGCGCCTCGGGCGGCGTACGGCGAAGCCGATGCCGAGCGGCACGAGCACGAGCAGCACCTGCGCGAAGCGGTTCTGCTCGCCGATCGGCCCGGACAGGCGTGGTTGGCGCTGGTCGTTGCCGAGCGGGTTGGTGCTGACCACGGCCCCCTGGCCGTCGATTCGCGAGAAGCCGCCGAAGTTACTGTTGTAGGCGTGGGTCGTCTCCTGGACGATCGACAGCCCGCCCATGATCGCCCCCGCGACGAGCAGGATCCAGATCGCCCGAACCAGCACGCGGGGGGTGCGGACCACATTGGTGACCAGGAAGAAGAGCAGCAGCCCCTCGGTCAGGAAGACGCTGATCCAGTTCATCGCATCGGTGAGGCTGGCCGAACGGATGGCGGACAGGATCGCGCCGGCGAGCAGCAGCAGCATCCAGGGCAGGGCCGGCGCGATGACGATCGGCTGACGGCGCAGGACGTGGCCGGCGAACGGCAGCGCCAGCAGCAACAGGGACGCGGCCGCCACGAGCGATGGCACACCGTAGAACGTGATGGCCACCACCGGCACATTCATGTACAGCGCGAAGATGAAGGTCAGGGTTGCGGTGTCCGGCCAGACGAGCATCGAGATCGCCAGGCCCAGCATCAGCACGCCGGCCAGCGGCAGTGCCGGCTGGCCAAGAGCGGTGGCCAGGCCCAGGCCCACGGCCAGGCCGATGCACGCGACCGGCAGCCACAGTCGGTTGAACGGCCGCTCCTCGAAGCGCTGCCGGACGGCGGTCACGGCCGAGGCTCGGAAGGCGGCGACGGACGCTGCTGGCGCCAGGCGTCGATCCGCCGGCCGCTGATGACGTTCCACAGCGCGAGCAGTTGGGCGGCGTAGGCGAGGCAGAAGTAGGCCGGCAGGGCGACGATGCGGCTGCGCGCCCACGGGGCGCCGCGACGCAGCAGGCCGAGCATGCCGAGGCCGTAGAACGTTGACTGGGCCACCAGCGCCAGGCGGTAGAACGGGCCGGAGCGCCACAGCGCGGCGCTCGAGGCGAAGACGAGCAGCATCGGGATGCCGAGCAGCTGGCGCATCGGCTTGTGCGAGGCAAACTGGATCGCGTAGAAGCCGTGGCGCAGCGGGTTCATCAGCTCGCGCAGCACGAACTCGGTGCGCAGGATGCGGGTCGCCACGCGCAGCTTGCGGGCGAACTCCGCCTCGACCGATTCGGCAGCCGGCTCGTAGGCAGCTGCATCGGCCGCGAAGACCAGGCGTTGGGCGGCCGCGATCACGCCGGTCGAGATGTAGAAGTCGTCGGTCAGCCCGGCCGGCACCGGCCGGAACAGGTCACGGCGCACGGCATGGATGGCGCCGGTCGACGAGATGACATTGCCGGCGGCGCTCTCCCACGCCTTCAGGCGGCGATCGAAGCCCCAGTAGCGCCCCTCCGCCTCGGCCGTGCCGGCGCCCGGACGCAGGTAGCGCTGGTCGCCCGCCACGCCACCGATGGTCGGGTCGCTGAACGGCGCCACGAGCGCGCGCAGCGCACCGGGCGCGAACATGCTGTTGGCGTCGGAGAACACGAGGATCTCGCCTCCTGCCGACGCGGCAGCGGTGTTGACCGCCGTCGCCTTCCCGCCTCGCTCGAGTGCCAGCAGCCGCACGCGCGGGTCGCCGAAGTCGCGCACCGTCTCGTTCGTGCCGTCATCCGACCCGTCCGAGGCGACGAGGATCTCGACGCAGTCGGCAGGGTAGTCGAGCGACGTCAGGTTGCGCAGCTTCTCCTTGATGACCGGCGCCTCGTTGTGGGCGGCGACGATGATCGAGACCGACGGCGTGATCGGGTCCGTCCGATACGGACGTGGCGCGAATCGAGCGCGCAGCCAGGCGACCAGCGGAAAGCCGGCGAAGGTCCAGGCCACCGTCGCGGCCGATGCCCAGAAGACGAGGCGCCTCACCGCGCCACCGCCCGCTCGACGCGCTCGACGAGCGCCGCGGCATTGCGCCGAATGTCGAAGTCGCGCTGGACGAGCGAACGGCCGGCCGCCGCCAGCCGCGAGCGGAGCGCCGGATCGTCGTGCAGCCGCCGCAGCGCGCCGGCGAGGCCAACGACGTCGCGGGGTTCGGCGAGCAGCCCGGTCTCGCCGTCGCGAACGAGCTCCGGGATGCCGGTCAGCCGGCTGGCCACCACCGCGACGCCCGACGCCATCGCCTCCATGAGCACGACCGGGATCCCTTCGCGCTTGCCGTCGCTGGCCGGCACGCTCGGGGTGACCAGGACATCGGTCTCGGCCAGCAGCGCGGCGATCTCGTCGCGGGTACGTCTGCCCTCGAACACGACCTGCTCGGTGATGCCCAGGCGCACGGCCGTCGCCCGGAGCATCGGCTCATCCGGCCCGTCGCCGACCAGCCGGCACGTGAAGTCGACGCCGTCGCGCGCCAACGAGGCACACGCTTCGAGCAGGTAGGCCTGGCCCTTGACCTCGTGCATCGTGCCGATGCAGATGATGCGCAGCCGCCCGTCGGCGTGCCGCGGCCGCTCCTGCGGCCGGAAGTGATCGGTATCCACGCCCGAGTGCAGCACTTCGACGATCTTCGCCGCCCACGGGCCGCACTCGTCGACGATCACCTGCCGGTTGAACTCGGAGATCGCCGCGACGAACGCCGCATCGGCGACCTTCGGCGCCAGGCCGGTCCGATCGACGTGGATGTCGGAGCCGTGCGCCGTAAAGCTGTACGAGATGCCGGTCAGCCGATGGATGATCCAGCCCGCGGCCGCCGGGTGTGTGGCGAAATGGGCATGCACGTGCTCGATGCCGAGCCGCTCCATCTCGCGCGCGTTGTGGACCGTCTTGGGGAAGATCCCGAGCGCCCCGACGAAGTGGTTGCGACTCTTGCGGTTGGCCCACAGCAGCGAGCCGAGCGTGCCGAGATAGGCGCCGGGCTGCCGGGCCAGCATCCGCAGCTGGCTGCCGAGGATCCGCAGCGACATGAACGGCTGGTAATGCGCCGCATCCACCAGGCGCTGCGCCTCCGGATGGAGGATCTCCTCGTGCTCGCGCAGCAGTGGGAACACGTGAATCTGCACCCCGGCCGACTCCTGGGCCAGGATCTCGTAGAGGATGAACGTCTCGGTCAGCTTCGGGAAGCGCGACATGACGTATGCCACCCGGCGCCCACTCCTCCCCGTTGCGCTCATCGCGGTTCGGCGGTTGCCGCCTCCTGACCGGTCGCGACCTCGCGGGTGTGCCAGCGCCAGGCCGATGCGATGATCTCCGGCAGGCCGCGCTGCGCCTTCCAGCCGAGGACCTGCTCGGCGCGGCTGCTGTTGGCCCATACCGCCGCCGGATCGCCGGCGCGGCGCGGCGCGACGATGGCCGGCACCTCGCGCTCGGCGACCGCCTGCGTGGTGTCGATGACCTGGCGCACCGACGAGCCGACACCCGTCCCGACGTTCAGCACCTCGGACGAGCCTCCGGCGCGCAGGTGGTCGAGCGCGCGGAGGTGCGCATCGGAGAGGTCGAGGACGTGGATGTAGTCACGGATGGCGGTGCCGTCGGGGGTCGGGTAGTCGCTGCCGAGGATCTGGACCGCCGGTGCTCGATGCAGCGCCGCTTCGATCACGACCGGGATGAGGTTGACCGCGCCCTGCCAATGCTCGCCCAGCCGCCCGTCATCGCTGGCGCCCGCGGCATTGAAGTAGCGCAGGCTGACGTGCCGGATCCCGGCGAGCCGGTCGAACCAGGCCAGCATCCGCTCGACGAGCAGCTTCGACTCGCCGTACGGATTCGCCGGCTGGAGGCGGCACTCCTCGTCGACCGGCAGACGCTCGGGCTCGCCGTACACGCCGCACGACGATGAGAAAACGATCGTGCGCACGCCGCCGCGCTCCATCGCCCGCAGCAGCGCGAGACTGCCACCGACGTTGTTGGCGAAGTAGGCGCCCGGATCCCGCATCGATTCGGCGACCGACTTCAGGGCGGCGAAGTGGATGACCGCATCGATCCCTTCGTCGGCGAAGATGCGGTCGAGCATCGCTCCATCGCCGATGTCGCCGC
>DASSTC010000026.1:0-4267 GCA_035708065.1 Candidatus Limnocylindria bacterium
TGAGTCGGGCACGCTGTTCATGGCACCGACGTATCTCTACATCGCCACGATCCTCGCGATGGTCGCGATCGGCCTGCTGCGACAGGCGACCGGCACGCTGCCGGAGTACCACGCGCCTGCTGCGTGGCTGGCCACGCCATCGGGCGGCATCGGTACATTGGGCATCCTCCTCGTGCTCCGGGCGTTCAGCTCGGGGTCGGCCGCGCTGACCGGTGTCGAGGCGATCTCGGACGGCGTCCCGGCCTTCAAGCCTGAGGAGTGGCGTAATGCCCGGATCACGCTCGTGTGGGCGGCGGCGATCTTCGCGACCCTGTTCCTGGGGATCAGCCATCTGGCGAGCTCCATCGGCGTCGTGCCGGACCCCGGCGAGCAGCAGACCGTGCTGAGCCAGATCGGGCGCACCGTGTTCGGCGATGGACCGATGCTGGTCGTCCTGCAGGCGGCGACCGTCCTCGTCCTGGCGCTGGCCGCCAACACGGCGTTCGCCGACTTCCCGCGGCTGAGCTCGTTCCTGGCGCGTGATGGCTTCATGCCGCGGCAGTTCGGCTTCCGCGGCGAGCGGTTGGCCTTCACCACCGGCATCGTCGCTCTGTCAGGCCTCGCGGGCGTCCTGCTCGTCGTGTTCGGTGCCAGCGTGACGGCGCTCATTCCGCTGTACACGCTCGGTGTCTTCCTGGCGTTCACCCTGTCACAGACCGGGATGGTGCTTCGCTGGCGGCGACGCCGCGAGCCGGGGTGGCGGCGCGGCCTGGTGATCAACGGCATCGGCGCGCTGACCACCGGAGTCATCGCGCTCATCGTCGTCGAGAGCAAGTTCACGAGCGGCGCCTGGATGGTCGTCATCGCGATCCCGCTGCTGGTGCTGATGATGCTCGCCATCCGCAGCCACTATCGCGGTCTCGATCGCGCGCTGGCGGTCGATGGTCCGCCCACCGATGCCACCGTAGAGCCGATCGTCGTCGTGCCGATCGCCCGGCTCGACGAGCCGGCGCGGCAGGCGCTGGCCTTCGCCCGATCGATTGCCGATGCGCCGCTGGCCGTGCACGTGACGAATGGCGCAGCCGACACGCGCGCGATGCGCCGGCGCTGGCGCGAGCTCGGCCTCGAAGGGGAGCTGGTGATCGTCGAGTCGCCGTATCGGGCGCTCATCGGTCCGCTGCTGGCCTACCTCGACGCGCTGCAGCGCCAGGATCCGAGCCGGCCGGTGCTCGTCATCCTCTCCGAGTTCGTGCCCCGTCACTGGTGGGAGCTGCTGCTTCACAACCAGACCGCGCTGCGGCTGAAGCTGCGCCTCTTCGCACGCCGCAACACGATGGTCGCCGACCTGCCGTTCCACCTGGCGCGCTAGGCACGAAACGGCCGCCGCGGGGCACCCGCGACGGCCGTCTGCGCGAGGAGCGGACGCTAGTTCCGGTGGACCTGACCGCAGGCGACCGGGATCGAGATGTCGTACCCGTTCGGGCCGGTCATCCCGTGCAGCACGACCGCGCGCTGGTCGAGCGGCGTCACGGCGGCGAGCTGATCGGCGGTCAGGTTGAAGACCTGCGTGTCGTTCAGGGTGCCGTCACTGGTCGAGAACGTGTTGAGGTTGACGATCACCGGGCCGTAGTCCGGCACACCCTCCGCGACCGACACGATGCCATCGCCGTCAGCATCGGCCCGTGGCGTCGGACACTTCGAGATGAGGACGTCGGACTTGCCGGCGAAGGCGGGTGGCCCGCCATGGATGTGCCGCAGGTGCGCGCCCGGCTCGAGGCCGGTGGCCTGCACGCTCACCGTCAGCGTGCTGCCGTCGAGCGTCAGCCAGGCGGTGCCGGTGACACCTGATCGGTTGAGCGTTCCGAGCTGCGCGCGGAAGGTCGTCGGCTGCTGAGCCAATGCCAGCGCGGGCAGGGCAAGGGCGAGCACCGCGGCCGCCACGATGAGAAGTCGTCGCATCCTGTGTCCTCCATGAAGCGGATTGCCGTGCGGGCAGTGCCGTTCCATACGAGGCCGGACACACCATCGGCTAGTAGCCGCCGCCTCCCGTCGAGTTGCCGGGGTTGCATCCGGCGAGCAGCAGACCCAGTGCGATCAGCGCCAGCGGCGCGAGCCGCAGGACGATCGGCTGAGCGAGGAAGGTCGTGATCATGGCGCGCAGCGACCGCATGCGTGGTGCCAACTGCCCCGTGGCGGGACGTGGCTCGCTCGTGGACAATTCACGCCGCGCATGACCGATCACGCCGAGCACCACGCACCTCAGCATCATGCGGCTCCGAGCGAGCCGTCGGACCCTCACGCCTCGCACGACGCGCACGCCGGCCACGACAAGCACGCCGGCCACGATCCGGAGGCGTTCCGCCGCCAGTTCTGGATCGTGCTGCTCCTCACCATCCCGGTGGTGATCTGGAGTGCCGAGGTGCAGCACTGGCTCGGCTACGCGGCGCCGAGCTTCCCCGGCTCGGACTGGATCCCGCCGCTGCTCGGCACCATCGTGTTCGTGTACGGCGGTCGCGTCTTCCTGAGTGGGGCGCGGGGGGAGCTCGGCGACCGGCAGCCGGGCATGATGACCCTCATCAGCCTGGCGATCGTCGTCGCCTTCGCCGCCAGCTGGGCGGCGACCCTCGGCGTCTTCACCGTCGACGTGTGGTGGGAGCTCGCGACGCTGATCACGGTGATGAGCCTCGGCCACTGGCTCGAGATGCGCTCGATCATGCAGGCGCGCGGCGCACTCTCGGCGCTCGCCGAGCTGCTGCCGGACGAGGCGGAGCGGATCACCGCCGACGGGTCGGAGACGGTGCCCCTGCGCGAGCTGGCCGTCGGCGATGTCGTGCTGGTGCGGCCAGGTGCCCGCGTGCCGGCCGACGGCGAAGTCGTCGAGGGCGTGGCCGACGTCGACGAGAGCATGATCAGCGGCGAATCGAGGCCGGTCACCAAGGAGCCGGGCGCGGCTGTCGTCGCCGGAACGGTCGCGGCCGGCGGCAGCCTGCGGGTGCGTGTGACGGCGGTCGGCGATGAGACGGCGCTCTCGGGGATCATGCGGCTGGTCGCGCAGGCGCAGGCCTCGAGCTCACGTGCGCAGGCGCTGGCCGACCGTGCGGCAGCGATCCTGTTCTACGTGGCGCTCGTCGCCGGTGTGCTGACCTTTGCGATCTGGACGCTCCTTGGCGACCCGGAGGAGGCGCTGATCCGCACCGCGACGGTGCTGGTCATCGCCTGCCCGCACGCACTGGGGCTGGCGATCCCGCTGGTCATCGCCATCAGCACCACCCTCGGCGCGCGCAACGGCCTGCTCGTCAAGGACCGGCTCGCGCTCGAGCGTGCGAAGGACCTCGAGGTGGTGATCTTCGACAAGACCGGCACGTTGACCCGCGGTGAGCCGGTCCTGTCCGGTATCGCGGCCGCTGATGGCGACGAGTCGCGCCTCCTGGCACTGGCGGCCGCGGTCGAGGCCGATTCGGAGCATCCGCTGGCGCGCGCAATCGTCGCCGGCGCCGGCGCACGCAACGTGCCGGCCGCGCAGGCGAGCGGTTTCGAGGCGCTGCCCGGCCGCGGTGCGGCGGCGGTGGTCGACGGCCTGCGGGTTTCGGTCGGCGGCCCGCGACTGCTTGCTGAACGGGGACTGAGCGCGCCGGATGCGATCAGGGACGCGACGGCAGCCTGGGAACGAGAGGGTCGCACCGTGCTGCACGTCGTTCGCGGCGACGAGGTCCTCGGCGCGGTCAGCCTCGAGGACGAGATCCGGCCCGAATCGGTCGAGGCGGTCAACCGGTTGCACGAGATGGGGCTCCGCGTGGCGATGATCACCGGCGACGCGCAGTCGGTGGCCGATTCGGTGGCGCAGCGCATCGGGATCGACGAGGTGGCGGCGCAGGTGCTGCCCGCCGACAAGGCGGAGGCGGTGCGTCGCTTCCAGGCCGGAGGCCGGCGTGTGGCGATGGTCGGCGACGGCGTGAACGACGCCCCGGCGCTGGCCCAGGCGGACGTCGGGATCGCCATCGGGGCGGGGACGGACGTCGCCGTCGAATCCGCCGGGATCGTGCTCGTCCGCGACGATCCTCGCGACGTGGCGGGCGCCATCGAGCTCAGCCGGGCGACCTACCGCAAGATGATCCAGAACCTGGCCTGGGCGACCGGCTACAACGCTCTGGCCATCCCGGTCGCCGCCGGCGTGCTGGCACCCATCGGCTTCATCCTGCCGATGAGCGTCGGAGCGGTGGCGATGAGCCTCTCGACGATCGTCGTGGCGATCAACGCGCAGCTGCTGAGAGGCCTGCGGCTGCGCCCG
>DASSTC010000027.1:0-7819 GCA_035708065.1 Candidatus Limnocylindria bacterium
CGCCCTCGCGGCGGCGGTTCGCCAGCGAGGCGTGCCGTACGTCGTCATGGCCGCCCGCGGGACATCTGACCACGCCGCGGTCTACGCCCAGTACGCGCTCGGCGTGCGGGCCGGTCTGTCGGTGGCGCTCGCCACGCCGTCAGTGCTGTCGCGCTACGGCGCACGACCGGACATGCATGCCGCGCTGGTCATCGGCGTGAGCCAGTCGGGACGCTCCCCGGACGTCGTCGGCGTGGTGGCCGAAGCGCGACGGCAGGGCGCGCTGACCGCCGCAATCACCAACGACCCTGGGTCGCCCCTGGGGCAGACCGCGGAGCACGTCCTCGCGCTGCACGCCGGTCCGGAGCTTGCGGTCGCTGCGAGCAAGACGTACACCGCCGAGCTGCTGACGATCGCCATGCTGGCCGCGGCGCTCGCCGACGACGATGGCGCGTCGCACGGTGATCTGGCAGCCGTTCCCGCGGCCATCCGTCGGGCGCTCGACAGCGAGGGGCGTGCGGAGGAGCTGGCGCAAATGCATCGGTCCATGACGGACTGCGTCGTGCTGGGCCGGGGCTTCAACCTGGCCACGGCCCTCGAGTGGGCGCTCAAGCTCAAGGAGCTCGCCTACGTGCGCGCCCACGCGTACTCGACCGCCGATTTCGAGCACGGCCCGGTCGCCAGCCTGGATCCCGGCAGCCAGCTGCTGGCGGTCTCCGCGGCGGGTCCGATGGCTGATGACCTCGCGGCCCTGGTCGACCGCCTCGAGCGCGAGCGGCGGGCGAAGGTGCTGGCGCTGTCAGGGTCGCCGGTGCCCGGAGCGGAACACCTGCCGTTTCCCGACGACCTGCCGGAGTGGCTTTCGCCGCTGCCGTCGATCGTGGCCGCACAGCTCTTCTGCTACCACCTCACGCTGGCAAAGGGGCTGTCGACCGAGACGCCACGCGGCCTACACAAGGTGACGCTCACGCGCTGATCCGCGCGGCGGGGTTGGCGTTCGCCACGGCGGGCACATGCACCCGGCGCATGCAACCCCCGCGCGAGCCTCGCTTCGCGCCGCAGCCGACGCGTGACGCCGCGCGGCGCGACGTCAACGGGAGTAGAAGCCGACGATCTGCGCCTCGTTGACCGGCACGTCGATCTCGCCGCGCTCCGGCAGCCGCTGCACCGTTCCGGAGGCCTCACCGCCGCCGGCCAGCCAGTCGGGCAGCGGCCGCTTGGCGGCGATTTCCTCGATGACGACGGGGATCTCGCGAGCGGCATCGGTCAGGGCGATGGTCTGTCCCGGCTCGACCAGGAACGAGGCGATGTCGACGCGCCGTCCATCGACCGTGACGTGGCCGTGGCTGACCAGCTGCCGCGCCATCGGTCGCGTGCGGGCGAAGCCGAGCCGGTAGACGACGTTGTCCAGCCTCCGCTCGAGCAGGATGAGCAGGTTCGCGCCGGGATCGCCTTCCTGCCGCTGGGCGCGCTGAAAAGCCCGGCGGAACTGGCGCTCGTCGACGCCGTAAATCGCCTTGGCCTTCTGCTTCTCATGGAGCAGCTCGCCGTACAGGGTCCGCCGCCGTCGACGGCCGATCGGGAAACCGCCGGGCGGCGTGCCCATTCGGCGTTGCAGTGATTCGCCACCGGTGCCGTAGATGTCGACGCCGAAGCGCCGCGAGATCTTGTGTCGCGGTCCGCGGTTGGTTGGCATGACGCAAGCATGGCGCAGCCGGCCAGGGAGCGCCAGCGGGGTGCCCAGGGACCGTCAGCGGGCCAGGACGGATGCCAGCCGGCGCACGAACGGGTCGCGCTCGATCTCCTCCAGGGCCGCGGGCAGCGCGACCGACCAGTTCGGCGCCTGTTCCACGGTCGTGCCGGGCAGGTTCGGCCGCTCAGCGACCGCCAGCGCATCCTCGAGCGTCGCCGCCACGAGCAGCGCCGGTGACCCCGACAGCCGCGCGTGGGCCGCCAGGACCGCATCGCGCACATCGGCGTCCGCCGGCACGAGACCGGCGATCGGCTGGCGAAGTCGCGCAAGCCCCGCGACGTCCGGCGCCAACGACGCCCGGCGCTGCTGCTCGAGGTCGGCGCCGGTCCACAGCCCGGCGATCGTCGGCAGGTCATGGGTCGTCACCGCGGCCAGCGCCAGCTCGGGATAGCGGGCGGCATCGGGCTCGAACATGAGCAGCCGGTAGGACAGGATCCCGCGCTCGGCGAGCGCCTCTCGAACGCCCGGCTCCACGGTTCCCAGGTCCTCGCCGATCACGATCGCATTGGCCCGATGCGCCTCGAGCGCCACGATGGCGAGCAGCTCATCGGCCGGGTAGCGGACGTACGCGCCTTCGGCGGGGTCGCCGCCGGCCGGCACCCACCACAGCCGGAAAAGCCCCATGATGTGATCGATGCGCAGGCCACCGGCATGGCGCAGGTTGGCACGGATCGTCTCGACGATCGGCCGGTAGCCCGCCTGTCGCAGCCGATGCGGCACGAACGGGGGCAGCGACCAGTCCTGGCCGCGGGCGTTGAACGTGTCCGGCGGCGCGCCGATCGTCACGCCGTCGGCCAGCTGCTCCTGCCACGACCATGCGTCGGCGCCCGCCGGGTCGAAGCCGATCGCCATGTCGCCGACGAGCTCGATCTCGCCGGCCGCGGCCGCGAGCTGCTCGTCGAGCAGCCATTGCAGCCAGGCGTGAAAGGCGACGCGCTCGGGGTGCGCCTGCGCGAAGGCAGCCGCGCCACGCGGCGTGCGCAGCTCGGCCGGCCAATCGTGCCAGTCGCCGCCGAACCGCTCGGCCACCGTGCAGAACGTCGCCCACTCGTCGAGCGCGCTGCCCTGCGCTGCACGGAACGCGGCGAACGCGCCGCCGCGCGGCGCATCGGTCCAGGCGGCGGCAATGGCCGCCGCCTTCAGCTCGGCGATTCGATCGCGGTCGATCAGCCGGTCGTCGTTGAGCTGCCGCGCCCGAGCGGCCAGCGATCGGACCTCGTCGCCGGCGCCGGGCACCAGCTCGGGACGCAGGTAGAGCGGGTTACGGAACCGCCGCGAGCTGGGGAAGTACGGGCTCGCTTCCTGGGGGCGGTTGGGCGCGACGGCGTGCAGCGGGTTGACGACGCAGAACCCGGCGCCGATGCCACGCGCCCAGCCGCCCAGCTCGCGCAGGTCGGCGAGGTCGCCCATCCCCCAGCTCCCCGACGAACGCGTCGCGTACAGCTGCACCGCCCATCCCCACGCCCGCTCGACGGGGAGCGGGCAGCGCGGCGGCGCCGCGATGAGCAGCAGCTCCTCGTCGTCACCGAGCAGGCGGTGATAGCCGAACGGCAGGTCCGGTGGCAGACGTTCGGCCCGTCCCAGCGAGCTGCCATCCTCGAGCACCAGCTCCCCGGGGAGCGGCAGCGGGTCGCCAGGGCTCACCAGGCGAACCGGGGACGGCGGTGGCGCGGCACCCGCATCGGCGCCCATCGCCTCCAGGATGGCCCGCTCGACGTCGGGGGAAACGGTCCGCCGGCGGCCGTCGGTCCCGCGGAAGCGGGGCACCACGCCCCAATCGGCCGCGCTCACACGTCCCGAGGATCAGTCGACACGGCGCAGCAGGACCAGCGAGCGCGGCGCGACGTCGACCTCGGCCGCAGCGGCGTGGATCGGCGCGTCCTCCGGCGGCTCGGCGACCGCGATGCCGGCATCGGTGTCGACCAGGCGCACCCAGCGACGGCCCCAGCGCTGTGCCGGCAGCCGGAACGTCAGCGCATCGTGCAGCCCGTTGAGCAGGAGGTAGAAGGTGGCATCGGTGATCGCCTCGCCTCGCTCGTCGACCATCCCGATCTGGTCGCCGTTGAGGAAGACGCCGATCGAGCGGGCGTAGTCGGCGCGCCAGTCGGCATCGGTCATCTCGTTGCCATCGGGATTGAACCAGCCGATGTCCGGGTTGGCGCGAGCGCCACGCTTGGCCCCGGAGAAGAAGCGCCGCCGGCGGAAGACGGGGTGCGCCTGGCGGAGCTCGATGAGCTGCGCGGTGAAGGCCAGCAGGTCCGTATCGGTTCCCGCCCAGTCGTACCAGCTGATCTCGTTGTCCTGGCAGTAGGCGTTGTTGTTGCCGCCCTGCGTGCGACCGATCTCGTCGCCGCCGGAGAGCATTGGTGTGCCCTGCGACAGGAACAGCGTGGCGAGGAAGGTGCGCTGCGCACGGGCGCGCTCGCCGCGGATCTGCGGGTCGTCGGTCGGCCCCTCGGCGCCGTGGTTCCACGACCGGTTGTCATTGGTCCCGTCGCGGTTGTCCTCGCCGTTCGCCTCGTTGTGCTTGTGGTCGTAGCTCACCAGGTCACGCAGCGTGAACCCGTCGTGGGCGGTGACGAAGTTGATGCTGGCGTGCGGCCGGCGGCCGCTCCACTCGTACAGGTCGGAGCTGCCCGACAGGCGGTTGGCGAACTCGCCGAGCGTCTGCTCGGCGCCGCGCCAGTAGTCGCGCACCGCGTCACGGTAGCGCCCGTTCCACTCGGACCAGCCCGGCGGGAAGTTGCCGACCTGGTAGCCGCCCTCGCCGACGTCCCACGGCTCGGCGATGAGCTTCACGCCGCGCACCACCGGATCCTGCTGGATCAGGTCGAAGAACGCCGAGAGGCGGTCGACGTCGTGCAGCTCGCGAGCAAGGGTCGAGGCCAGGTCGAAGCGGAAGCCGTCGACGTGCATCTCGGTGATCCAGTAGCGCAGGCTGTCCATGATCAGCTGCAGGACGTGCGGGTTGCGCATGTTCAGGCTGTTGCCGGTGCCGGTGAAGTCCATGTAGTGGCGCTGATCGTCCGGCATCAGGCGGTAGTACGCCGCGTTGTCCAGGCCGCGAAAGCTGAGCGTCGGGCCCATGTGGTTGCCCTCGGCGGTGTGGTTGTAGACCACGTCGAGGATCACCTCGATCTGCGCCTCGTGCAGCGCGCGCACCATCCGCTTGAATTCGATCACCTGCTCGCCGGCCTGGCCCGATGCATAGGCGTTGTGCGGCGCCAAGAAGCCGATCGAGTTGTAGCCCCAGTAGTTCGACAGCCCGCGCTCGACCAGGTGCGCGTCATGGATGAACTGGTGCACCGGCATCAGCTCGACGGCGGTCACGCCGAGCTTCGTCAGGTAGTCGATGACCACCGGGTGCTCGAGCGCCAGGTACGTCCCGCGCAGCTCGTCGGGGATGTCCGGGTGCCGCTCGGTGAATCCCTTGACGTGCGTCTCGTAGATCACCGTGCGATCCAGGGCGCGATGCGGTGGCCGATCCACGCCCCAGTCGAAGAACGGGCTGACCACCACCGACCTGGGCACGTACGGCGCGCTGTCCGCCGAGTTCGGCTTGTCCGGATCGTCGAGGTCGTAGCCGAACACGGCCGGGTTCCATTGGACCTCGCCCTCGACGGCGCGGGCATACGGATCGAGCAGCAGCTTTTCGGGCTGGCAGCGATGCCCGTTGGCCGGGTCCCACGGCCCCGCGACGCGGTAGCCGTAGCGCTGGCCCGGCCCGACGTCGGGCAGGAACGCGTGCCAGCAGTAGCTGTCGACCTGGGTCAGCTCGATCCGCTGCTCGGTTCCCTCGTCGTCGAACAGGCACAGCCAGACCCGCTCGGCGACCGACGAGAAGATGGAGAAGTTCGTTCCCCCGCCGTTGTACGTGGCACCCATCGGGTAGGGCTGCCCGGGCCAGACCTTCATGCGGCGGACCCTAGCACGCCGCGGACCGTGCTCCGCCGCCCGGCGGCGCCGCTACCCTTCGCCGATGGAGGAGATCCAGGTCGTCCTCGGCCTGCTGGTCGTCGTCGCGCTGATTGCGACCGTGTCGCGGCTGGTCGGCATGCCGTACCCGATCCTGATGGTGATCGGCGGGCTGCTGCTGGGGCTCGTTCCGGGCGTGCCGCGGGTGGTGCTCACGCCGGACCTGGTGCTGGTGATCTTCCTGCCACCGATCCTCTTCGCGGCCGCCTACTTCACCTCGCTGCGCGACCTGCGCGCCAACGTCAAGCAGATCGGCCAACTGGCGTTCCTGCTGGTGCTGATCACGATGAGCGCAGTCGCGATCGTCGCCCACACCCTGCTTCCCGAGATCGGCTGGGCGGCAGCGTTCGCGCTCGGCGCGATCGTCGCCCCGCCGGATGCCATCGCCGCCACGGCGATCGCCCAGCGCGTCGGTCTGCCGCGGCGGGCTGTCGTCATCCTCGAGGGGGAAAGCCTGGTCAATGACGCGACGGCGCTGACCGCGTATCGCGTGGCGGTCGCCGTGGCCGTCGGGGGTTCGTTCACGCTTGGCTCGGCAGCCGTGCAGCTGCTCGTGGCGCTGGGCGGCGGCATTGCGATCGGCATCGCCATCGGCTGGGTCACGGTGAAGATCGAGGGGTGGCTCAACGACGCGCCGGTCGAGACGATCGTCAGCCTCATCGCGCCGTTCGCCGCCTACCTGCCCGCCGAACGCCTGGGCGTATCGGGGGTCCTCGCCGCGGTGAGCGCCGGGCTGATGCTCGGCCGATTCGGCCCCCGCGTGCTGACCTCGCAGTCGCGCGTCCTGGCCACGTCGGTGTGGGAAATGGTCGTCTTCCTCATCAACTCGTTCGTCTTCGTGCTGATCGGGCTGCAGCTTCCGCTGGTCGTCGGCTCGACCGGCCGGTCGCTCGGCGAGTACGTCGCCATCGGTCTGGCGGTGGCGGTCACGGTCATCGTGGTGCGCATCGCCTGGATCTTCGCCACGACGTACGGGGTGTCGTGGCTGCGACGTCGCGGCCGCACGGATCGGATGCCCGGGTGGAGAGGCGTGGCGGTCCTGTCGTGGGCCGGGATGCGCGGCTCCGTCACGCTGGCCGCTGCACTGGCGCTCCCGGTCTCACCGCCGTTCCCGGGGCGCAGCCTGATCCTGTTCTCCGCGTTCATGGTCATCCTCGCCACGCTGGTCGTGCAGGGACTGACGTTGCCGGCGGTCGTGCGTCGCCTCGGGGTCGGCGGCGACACCGAGCTCGGCATGGAGGAGACGCGCGCGCGCCAGGTGACGACCGAGGCGGCGCTCGCTCGCCTGGACGGCCTCCGTCGCGAATGGCCCGGCCACATCCCGCTGGTCGACCAGCTGCGCGAGCGCTACGAGCACCGCACCGAGCACGTCACCGCCGATCCCGCCGACGAAGCCGCCGACCAGGAGCTCCTCGAGCATCGGCGCATCCGGCACGAGGTGATCGAGGCCGAGCGCCTCGCCGTGATCCAGCTGCGCGACGCCGGCGAGATCAGCGACAACGTGCTGCATCGACTCGAGCGCGAGCTGGACCTCGAAGAACTGCGGATGGAGGCGTAGCTCGTAGCTGCCGGCGCCGAGGGCAGCCGCGTTCAGCTCGCAGCGAGCTGCCCGATGTCGATGGCCAGCCGGCTCGGGCCCTCGAGCGTCGTGACCCGCACGCACGCGCCCGGACCGTGGACGCCGACATACCAGGTGCTCACCGCCTCGAAATCGCCGCCCTCGACCAGGCTGGTCACGCTCGACGTGTCGGTCGGCCCGAACGAGGTCGGCCCTCGATACGACGAGGTGCCATCCGCGAGCTGCCTGGTGGTTCCGGTCATCGTGATGCGGAAGAAGCTGTCGCCGGCGACCGTCAGCTCCCGACCGGATCCGTCCTGGAAGAACGGCGGCAGGACGCGCTGAATGTCGTAGGCGCTGGCTCGAGTCGTCTCGAACACGATTCGATCGAAGCCCTCGTGTGCACCGATGCGCACGTCGGCCAGGTTGACCGCCGCGGCAACGTCCGACCCGGCCCGCTGCAACCGCAGGTCACCGGTGCAATCGAAGCCGGCGAGATCGGTCGGTCCATCCTTGTCCGGAGGCATCGACGGGATGGACATCGTCGGGTCGGG
>DASSTC010000028.1:0-2176 GCA_035708065.1 Candidatus Limnocylindria bacterium
TCGGGCCGATCCTGGCGCTGCCCGGCATGCGTGACGCCGTCGCGGCGGTGCCGACGGTGGCGGTCAGCCCGATCGTGGCGGGCCGCGCGCTGAAGGGCCCGGCCGACCGGATGCTCGTGTCGCTCGGCCACGACGCCTCCGCGCTCGGCGTCGCGCGGCTGTATGCGGACCTGGTCGACCGCTTCGTCATCGACGAGGCCGATGCCGAGCTGGCGCCCGCCATCGAGGCGCTCGGCATCTCGGTGCGGGTGCTGCCGACGGTGATGCGCAGCGACGCGGACCGCGCCGCGCTGGCAGCCGCGCTCCTTTAGCCACCGTTCGCGCTTCCCGGCTATGCTCGGTCGCATGACCGCCCGCATCATCGTGCCGCACCGCGGGCTCGACGTCGCCAAGACGCGCCTCGCGCCCGTCCTGGCGGCCGACGAGCGGGAGCTCCTCGCCGAGCGGCTGCTGCGCCACGTGCTCTCCGTGGCGGTTGCGGTTGCCGACACCGTGGTCATCTCGCCGGCCGAGGCGCTCGCTCCGCTGGTCGAGGCCGCCGGCGCACGACTCGTCGTGCAGCGCGGCATGGGGCTCAACGCCGGACTGGAGCAGGCCCGCGCGGAGGCGCTGGCCGACGGCGTGACGCTGCTCGGCGTGCTGCACGGCGACCTGCCGAACATCGCGGCGGAGGACGTGGAGGCGCTGCTGGGCGCCGCCCCCACTCCCCGGGGAGTGGCCATCGCGGCGGACAAGACGGGGAGCGGGACGAACGGCCTGGCGCTCCGACCGCCCGACGTGCTGCGGTTCCGCTTCGGGAGTGGCTCGCTGGAGAAGCATCGCGAGGCGGCGGTTGGGGTGCCGTTCGTCGTCGTGCACCGTCCGGGTCTCGCCTTCGACCTCGACACGCCGGAGGACCTCGCCCGCTGGCTCGAGATGGGCGACGCGGCGTGAGCGAGCTGACCCTCATCGCGCTCGACGGCATTCCCGAGGTGAGGGCCGGCCACGACCTTGCCGCACTGATCCGGGCGGCGCTCGGCGCCGCCGGCATCGGTCTGCAAGCCGATGACGTCCTGGTCGTCACCCAGAAGGTGGTCAGCAAGGCCGAGGGACGGGTGGTCGAGCTCGCATCGGTCGAGCCGTCGGACTTCGCTCTGCAGTGGGCCGATCGATGGGGAAAGGACGCGCGGCAGGTGGAGTTGGTGCTGCGCGAGTCGGCGTCGATCGTTCGGATGGCCGATGGGGGGCTGATCATCTCGCGCACGCGCCAGGGGCTGGTCTGCGCCAACGCCGGCGTGGACCTGTCGAACGTGGGTGACGGCGACATCGCCACGCTCCTTCCGGTCGACCCCGATGCCTCGGCGGCGGGCCTCTCGGACGCCCTCGGCGCGCCGGTGATCGTCAGCGACTCGTTCGGGCGGCCGTGGCGCAACGGGATCGTCAACGTGGCGATCGGGGTGGCCGGGCTGGCGCCGCTGCTCGACCTGCGCGGCACGCCGGATGCCTCCGGCCGCGAGATGCAGTCGACGGTCATCGCCGTGGCCGACGAGCTGGCATCGGCCGCAGACCTCGCCGGCGGCAAGACGGCGCAGCGGCCGGTCGTGCTGGTCCGCGGGTACGCCTTCACCGCGGCGCGCGGCACCGCCACGGAGCTCGTCATGGAGCGCCAGCGCGACCTGTTCCTCTAGGCCCCCGCCCTTGCAAGCGGTGCGATGATGGCCCGCGCGGCCTGACCGACCGCAGCGTTCAGGGAGGTTGCGCGTGAGCTTCGCATCGGCCCGGCCGGGATCGTTGCCGGGGTTGCTGCTGGCGGTGACGCTGCTGGCCAGCGGCTGCGGGCTCGGCACGCCGTCCGCGGTCGACCAGAAGGTCGCCGACGAGACGCTCGCCCGCTTTCCGAAGGAAGTCCTCGGAGCGCCATTCCCCACCGAGGCGTTCTACGGCGACAAGCTGGGCGACTACGAGGGGCAGATCGACGACCTGGCGCGGTCGCTCGATGTCGACCCTGATCGGGTGCTGTTCATCGTCGGCGGCAACCCGCGCATCGGCCCGGAAAACGTGACCGCCACCGCCTACCGCGTGCTGGGCGTCGACGCCGCGAAGACGAAGGAATACTTCCTGCCGCTGCTCCAGACACCGAGCGGCTCGCCGTTGCCGATCCGGCAGGTCGACATCGGCGGCAAGCACGTCGAGGGCA
>DASSTC010000029.1:0-75411 GCA_035708065.1 Candidatus Limnocylindria bacterium
CATCGGCGCCCGCGCCTTCGGCCACGCTCAACGCTGACCTCCTCGACCACCGGCTGACCGTGCTCGTCATCGGGACCGACGTGAACGCGTCGCGCGCGGCCTCGGGTGCAGCGGCCAACACCGACAGCCTCATCGTAGCCAGCGTCAATGTCGGCCAGTCGGAAATGACGCTCGTCAGCCTGCCGCGCGACACGACCGACATCCCGATGCCCGATGGCAGCACCTGGCAGCGCAAGGTCAACGCCATCGAGGGCGAGACCGATGTCGAGACGCTCGTCGGCGCTGTCTCGAAGCTGTTCGGCATCCCGATCGACCACTACGTCCAGGTCGACATGGACGATCTCGTGGCGCTGGTCGATGCCGTCGGCGGCGTCGACGTCAACCCCGGCAAGGCGCTGACGGATCCGAAGGTCCGGCTCGACATCCCGGCCGGGGCGCAGACGCTCGATGGCGCGCACGCGCTCGCCTACGCGCGCACCCGCGTCGACACCGATTACGGTCGCGCCGCCCGACAGCAGGAGGTCCTGCTCGATCTCGTCTCGAAGCTGGTCGACCCGACGACCGAGGTCAACCTGCCGTCGCTGCTCGACGGGCTGCAGTCGTTGAAGACCGATCTGCCGCTCGACGACCTGCCGACGCTGGTCGAGATCGCGCGGCGCGCGCAGTCGGCGGAGGTCACCCGCCAGGTCCTCGAGCCGCCCGAGTTCATCACCTTCGAGGGCGATCGGGGCGACGGGCGCGGCTACATCCTGGAGCCGGACGTCGATGCCATTCGGCAGTTCGCGCAGCAGCACATCGGCTCGGACTGAACGTCGGTGGATCGACGCGGGATGGCGCACGATGGGCCGGTCATGGCGATCGGAGGCATCGGCTGGTAGAATCGCGCCTCCGCAGGCCGAAGTAGCTCAGGGGTAGAGCAACGGTTTCGTAAACCGTCGGTCGTGGGTTCGAATCCCACCTTCGGCTCCATTCCCGCCCTGGAGGCCAATCGGGACCCTGGTTCCGCGTCAGCGTGGCGTCGCGGTCCCGGATACCGGCTCGAACCGCTCGGCCAATGCCAGGTGAACGATCGCCACGTTCGCGGAGATGCTGGCGTCGGCCGGTGAGCTGATGCTGACATCGGTGAGCGGGATGAACGCTCTCGCGTGGCGACGCAGAAACCCGGTTGCCTCGGTGCCGGCCGGAGTGTGTGCCGCGCCGCTGACGGCGATCGGACCCAGGCGCAAAGAAACCCGTTGGCGTGAGCGGTGCAGCCGGAGCTTCGGGTCGGTCGCGGCGACCGGTGGCACGACGATCAGGCAGCCGGACCGATCCAAGCTGATCCAGGTGTCGCCGGCGGGCGAGGGGTCCGGAATCTTGTGTCCCCGAATCTCCTCCGCCGAGTTGAGCCAGTCGCTGATGCGGCCGATCGGCGCGCGTACCTCGGCGAGGGTGAACGTCTCCGATTCGGTGAAGACGAGCAGATCGATCGGTTGGCGCAGCGCATCGATCGGCAGATCATCCTCGACAGCCGGGGCGGTGCGACGACGGCGAAAGCCGTCGAGCAAGTAGCGCATCGTTGCGTCTCCGCTGGTTCGATCATGGCCGCCCGGGGCCACCATGGCGGATGCGGCAGCCCGCCGCATGGCGACGCGTATCCTACGCCGCGGTCACGGCATGGCAATCTCACCGCGGCCGGACAGCACCGCTCGAGCGGCCTTGATCGGAGGAGCGGCCGCCGCACGATCCCTCCGTCCCGGCCCGCCGACCGCGAGTGCTACAGTTCCGAGGACGGTCGGCGTGCGCGGAAGCCACGTTCGGCATCATTCCCGCCCAGCTCGGGCCGGCTGGAACCACGCTTGCATTGCCGGCAGCGAGTCATCCATCAGCGAGCGGGAAGGGGGCGCCCATTGTCCGACTTCGGTCCGAACCACGGAGCCGTCGGAGCGCTGATCGCGCGAGCCGGAATGCTGCTGCACGACGAGGCGATGGCGCTCTTCGAAGCCCGCGTCGCCTGGTTCGAGACCCGCTCGGAGGGATATGCCGAGCGCGACGCCGTTCGCGCGGCGAGTCGCGTGGCGAGCAGGTCGGGCCGCCTGCCGGCCTACGAGGAGGCGCGCCGCGAGGCGGCCGCCGCCTTCCGCAGGGCACGCCATGGCGAGGTCGGCCCGTGGCTGAGCGTCGCGACCACCATCTCGAACGCCGCGGGTGCGCTCGTCGTCGCGGATCTGCTCGACCGCCGTGACTACCAGCTGCTGTACGGGCCGTGGCGCCAGGCGATCGGTGAGTCGCCGCTCGTTGCCGTGGGTCCTGGCTCAGCCGCGTCCCCCGAACACCACCGTCGCCTGCTCGTGCGGGGGTAGCGAGGATCGATCACGCGTATCGGTCAACCAGGCCGGTACGATCCGCGTCGCTGCAACATCGCTCGGCGTTCGCACGTTCTGGCGCATGACTGTTGCACCCGAGGGGGACTCCCACCAAATCGATGCGCACGCCCGCCCTTCGCCTGCTGCCGCTGCTCGCGGTCGTCGCCCTGCTGGTGTCCGTCCAGCCGGTGGCCGCGGCAAGCGCACGGATCGTCAGCAGCGGGTCGCGGAGCCAGCCGACCGTGGCGCTGACCTTCGATGACGGTGACTCACCCGCAAATGCGCGAACGATCCTCTCGACACTCGAGGCGTCAGGGGTGCCAGCCACCTTCTTTCCCTATACCGATGCGATGCGCGCCGACCCCGCCGTGTGGCACGCGATCGCCGACGCGGGCTATCCGATCGGCAACCACACGATCTCGCACCTTGATCTGCCGAAGATCTCGAACGCCGACCTGCGGTACCAGATCGCGGGCGCGACAGTGCTGATCAAGCAATTCTCCGGGCATGCGCCGATCGACGTGATGCGTCCGCCCTACGGCGACTACGACGGACGGGTGGCGCAGGCGGCGGCGGCCGCCGGCTACCCGACCCTGATGCTGTGGGACGTCGATCCGCGCGACTGGTCGGGCATCCCCGCCGCGACGATCACGCGACGTGTGCTGGGTTCGGCCCGCGACGGCTCCGTGATCCTGCTGCACGCCGGGCCAAACCACACGCCGGAGGCGCTTCCGGCGATCATCGCCGGACTCCGCGCGCGCGGCTTTGGCTTCGTCACGGTGCCCCAGCTCCTCGGCGGTGCGCACGCCGTCGGACCGGGCGGCGAGGCCGCGCCGCTGCCGCCACCGCATGTCCCTCATCCCGTATCCGTCTCGATGCCGAGCCACCCGGTCCCGACGGCGCCGCTCGGCCAGCCGGTCATCCTGTTGCGCGGCCTCGAGCCTCCATCGCCCACCGTGCGGAATTGGATGCGGCTGCCCTAGAATCGGCCGCGACGCATCCAGAGGTCCCGAGCGACATGATTACCAGCACGGCCCCCTTCGTGGCGGGCTACCGGGTCAGCGAGACGAAGGGCCAGGTGTTCGGCCTCGTCGTGCGCAGCCGCGGACTGACCGGCAACATCGCCGCCGGATTGCGCTCGTTGGTCGGCGGCGAGATCCACGAGTACACCGAGCTGCTCGAGGACACCCGGCGCCAGGCGCTCGACCGCATGATCGAGAACGCGACGCTGATGGGCGCCAACGCGGTGATCAGCATGCGCTTCGACAGCTCGGAGCTCGGCAACACGATGTCGGAGATCGTCGCCTACGGCACCGCGGTCGTCGTCGTGCCGGAGACCGATGCCGATGCGCGACCGCCCCTCGAGTAGCGGCCTCTTCCCGGCGCTGCGACTGGTCGTCGGCGTCGGCGGCGCGATCCTCCTCGCGCTGGGGTTGGCCCTGACCGTCGTGGGCGTGCCGTTGATCGGGCTCATCGTGGTCGGCGCGATCGGCGTCGTCGCCGCGCTCTGGGAACGGACGCGCTACCGCTCGCAGGCTGCCGAGCGCGCATCGGCGCCGCCGGGTCCCGGTGGTGGGGAGCCGGACGATCGGCTCGAGCCCCGCTTCCGCCCGACGGACGAACGATTCGTCGATCCGACGAGCGGACGGGTGATGCGCGTCTACGCCGATCCGGCCAGCGGCGAACGGCGGTACCGCGCCGAAGGCTAGGAAGACGCCGGCCGCGCCGGATGGCGCGGCCGCATCGGTCAGGAGGCCTCGGACTCCTCGGTCGGGGTGTCGTCCGGGCCGGCCTCGGTCTCCGGAACGCCCTGCGCCGCCTCCGCCTCTTCCATGGCGGCCTCCTCTGCGGGCACCTCGGGCTCCTCCTCCGCGCGCGGCGGAAGGACGCGGGCCAGCAGCTCGTCGGGATCGTTGAGGACGGTCACCTTGGCGTCGAGCGATACGTCGCGAACATGGACGGCCGCGTCCATGTCGACCAGCGAGGAGATGTCGACCACGATCTCATGGGGCATCTCGGCCGGCAGCGCCTTGACTTTCAGGTGGTCGAGCGGCGTCATCAGCGTGCCGTTCTCCATCTCGACCGCCGGCGCGATGCCGACGAAGCTGAGCGGCACGTCGGCCTGCATCTCCTGGGTCAGGTTGACGAGGAAAAAGTCGACGTGCACGGCATGGCCGCTGAGCGGGTTGCGCTGGATCTCCTTGATGATCGCGCTCTTCGCCGCGCCCTTGCCATCGACCTTGATCTTCACGATGCTCGTGCGACCGGCCTGCCGGTACACCGTGTCGAACGCCTTGGCGTCGACCTGCACCGGGACCGACGGCGAGTCCTTGCCGAACACGACGCCCGGCACGATGCCCTCGCGGCGCAGCCGCTTGTTCTCCTTGCCGACGGCCTTGCGGGCGTCGAGGGCGAGCTCAAGATCCATGGGTGTGATTGATCCTCGATCGGGGTCCGGCGCACGGCCGAACGCGAAACCTGCTTCGTTGCGCGAACGAGGATGCTACCAGCGCGCCGGTCGAGCGGCAAACGCGGCCTGCATCGGGCTCGCTCCTATAATCGCAACCCCATGGCCGGCACCATCATGATCGTCGAGGACGAGCCAGCCGTCGCGCGGGGCGTGCAGGTCGCGCTCGAGCGCGAGGGCTACCAGGTCGAGGTTGCGCCCACCGGCGAGCAGGCGCTGAAGCGCTTCGGTGACCTCGCCCCCGAGATCGTGCTGCTCGACGTGCGGCTGCCCGGCATGGACGGCTTCGAGGTCTGCCGTCAGCTGCGACGTGAGTCGCGCGTGCCGATCCTGTTCCTCACCGCGCGCGCCGACGAGGTCGACAAGGTCGTCGGCCTGGAGATCGGTGCCGACGACTACCTCGTCAAGCCCTTCAGCGTGCGTGAGCTGGTGAGCCGCGTGAAGGCCCTCCTGCGGCGGGCCTACGGCGAGCTGGCGAACACCGAGGCCGGCCGGACGCTGCGTCGCGGCGACCTGGTGATCGACCTCGATCGCCGCCGCGTGACCCGCGACGGTGAGCGGATCTCGTTGACGACCACCGAGTTCGACCTGCTGCGCCACCTGGCCACCCGCCCGGGTCGCGTCTACACCCGCTCGCAGCTCCTCGAGCTCGTGCGCGACTACGAGGCGCTCGAGGCCGACGAGCGGACGATCAACGTGCACGTCAGCCACATCCGAGAAAAGATCGAGCCCGATCCCGCCCAGCCGCGCTACATCAAGACGGTGAGGGGAGTCGGCTACGCGTTCTCCGAGGATTGACGACGCCTCGTCGACCGATGCATCGAGCGATGTGCCGGTGATCGCGTGAACCGCGTCCGCGCGTTCCTCAGCCGACTCGACGTGCGACTCGTGCTGACCCTGAGCAGCGTCGCGGCGGTGAGCCTGCTCGTGTCGGGGATCGCGCTGTTCCAGATCCTGCCGAGCTACTTCGAGCAGCAGGCCGAGCTGCGGCTCGGGAACGCTGGGCAGGCGACCGCGCTCTACCTTGCCGACCGCGCCGAGGCTGCAGCCGACCTCCAGCCGCAGTACCTCACCAACAAGGAGCTGCGCGAGGGCCGCTTCCTCACCGAGGTTGCCCAGTTCGCGGCCGACAATTTCGTGTTCGGCACCGTCGATTTCTACAACGAGGACGGCACGCTGGCGGCGCGTGCTTCGCCCTCCGACCCGGCGCAGTACACCGCGCAGGGCCTGCAGGTCGACCGGGAGGTCGGCGCGGTGCGCAGCCTCCAGCCGGTTCGGCTGCCCAACCCGATGCTGAGCGGCAGCATCCCGATCACGATCGTCGTGTCGCAACCCTACACCTCGCGGATGACGACGCTGAACCAGGTCCGCACCGCGCTGCTCGGCGCGGGGATCCTGGCGCTGCTCGCCTCGCTGCTGGTCGGCGCGGTGGTCGGGCGCCGGCTGACGCGACCGATCGACCGGGTGCGACGTGTTTCGGCCCGACTGGCCGCCGGCGAGCTGGACCAGCGCGTGCTGCCGTCGGGGGTGCGCGAGGTCGACGAGCTCGGCGACCAGTTCAACGTGATGGCCGATCGGCTGTCCGAGTCGCTGCGCCTGCTCGAGGCGGATCGCGACCGGCTGCGCGAGTTCGTCGCCGACGTCAGCCACGAGCTGCGCACGCCGATCGCGGCGCTGCGCACCTTCACCGAGCTGCAGCGCGAGGGCAACGTCGACGAGGCGACGCGCCGCGAGTTCCTGGACCGCTCACGCGAGCAGATCCACCGTCTCGAGTGGCTGAGCACGAACCTCCTCGACCTGTCGCGAATCGACGCCGGCATCTTCCCGCTCGAGATGCGCTGGGACGACCTGCGCGATCCGCTCGGATCGGTCGTCGAGGCGCAGGCAGAGGTCGCCGAGCGCCGCGGGGTGACGCTCACCGCAGCGACGCCGAAGAAGCCGATCATGGCCCGCTTCGACGGGGAGCGCGTGATCCAGCTGATGACCAACCTGCTCGGCAACGCGCTGAAGTTCACGCCGCCCGGCGGCGAGATCCAGGTCAGCCTGTCCGACGGCAACGGCCAGGCGACGATCAGCGTGGCCGACAGCGGCCCGGGGATCCCCGAGGACGAGCTGCCGCGCATCTTCGAGCGCTTCTACCGCGGGACGAACGTCGGCGACGCGCGAGCGTCGGGCAGTGGTCTGGGTCTTGCGATCTCGCGCTCGATCGTCGAGATGCACGGCGGCAGCATCGAGGTTGCCAGCCGCGAAGGCGAGGGCGCGACGTTCACGGTGCACCTGCCGCTGGACGCGGGGCAGGATGGTGTGCAAGATCAATGAAACTTCACCCGCGCGCACGATCGCTCGCAACCGCAGCGCGAGATCATCGTCGCTCTCTGCACGCCTCCGTGAACGCTTGACCCGATGCCCGACGACCCCAGCCACAGCATGAGCGACACCTACGACCGATTCGGCGACGAGACCGAGCCGGTCGAGGTCCATCGCTACGGACCAGCGCCATCTCGTGGCAGCCGCCCGGTGACGCCGCAGGCGGCACCCGCCTGGTCGACACGACCGCCACTCGCCGCGCCGGCTGCCGTCGAGCGCCGCGGGCTGTCGCTGCTGCCGGTGATCGCGATTGCGCTGGTCGTCGGCATCCTGTCCGGTGGGCTGTCGGCGGCGGCGGTCAGCACCATGCTGCGCGGCAACGGCAGCGCGGCGGCACCGAGCCAGGCGATCCCCGACAGCACGAACGTCGCGCAGCACATCGACGAGTCCTCGGCCGTGATCAGTGCCGTCGACCGCGTGATGCCGGCCGTGGTGACGATTGCGTCGTCGTCGAGCGGCCTGTTCGGCGGCGGCGCGAACGGCGTCGGATCGGGCTTCATCTACCACGCCGATGGCTGGATCCTGACCAACAAGCACGTCGTCGACGGGGCCGACAAGCTGACGGTCCAGCTCAACGACACGCGCGTCTTCGATGCGCGCGTGATCGGCATTGACACGCTGACCGACCTCGCCATCGTGAAGATCGACGCCAAGGGGCTGCCGACTGCGCCGCTCGGCGAGAGCGCCGACCTGGCGCTCGGGCAGCTGGCGATCGCCATCGGCAACCCGCTCGGCAACTTCCGCAACACGGTGACCACCGGCGTCGTCTCGGGGCTCGGTCGCCAGATCCAGGCCGGTGACGCCAGCCAGACGAGCGCCGAGCAGCTGAACAACCTGATCCAGACCGATGCGGCCATCAACCCCGGCAACTCGGGCGGTCCGCTCGTCGACAGCGGTGGCAACGTGATCGGCATCAACACCGCGGTGTCCAACAACGCGCAGGGCATCGGCTTCGCCATCCCGGTCGACGTCGCGAAGCCGATCATGCAGCAGGCAGCGGCCGGCAAGCCGATCGCGCGTCCGTGGATCGGCGTCTACTACCAGCAGATCACCAAGCAGCTGGCCGCCGAGAAGAACCTGCCGGTCGACCAGGGCGTCCTCATCGAGCCGCCGCGGGAAGGCACGCCGGCGGTCTTCCCGGGCAGCCCGGCCGCCAACGCCGGCCTGGCGGATGGCGACGTCGTCGTGGCGGTCGATGGCCAGAAGCTCGACATGACCCACGACCTGTCGGCCCTGATCCTGCCGCACGAGCCGGGCGACACGGTCACGCTGCGGGTGCTGCGCCGCGACAGCACCTCCGAGGTCGAGGTCACGCTCGGCACGCTGCCGAACCAGAACAGCTGAGACGCAGCCGGCCACGCTCATGTGCGTCGTTACGGGCTCCGTTCAGGGCTCGCCGACGCGGTTAGTGCGCACGAGGGCGACATTTGGGCGTTCGAGGACGAGCCGCCCGCCCTCGTGGCCAGTGGGTGGCTCTATCGGCGATCGAGCAGCGGGTCGAGGCCCGGGACCCCGCGTTCGGCCGTCAATATCGCCAGCCGGTGGCTGCATCAGTGGCTGAGACGGACCGTTCGGTCGTTGAGGCCCCGATTCCTGCGCTTCAGGCCTCCTTGTTCGTCGATAGAGCCGCCTGCTGGCTCCGACCCGCGCGACCGAGGCAGACCTCCACCGTCTCGAACGATCCAGGCAGCGGCGCGTTGGGCTTGCGCACTCGCACCTCGATGCTCGCCACCCGCGGCTGCGCGGCGAGCACCGCGTCGATCACCGCGCCGGCCAGCGCCTCGATGAGCCGGAAGCTGCGCTGTTCGACGACCTCCTGCACCTGGCCGAAGACGGCCGAGTAGTCAACGGTGTCCGCGAGTTCGTCGCTGGAGGCGGCCATCGCGAGGTCGGCCCACATCGTCACGTCGACCTCGAACGGCTGCGGCTCCATGCGCTCCTCGAGCGTGACGCCGTGGCGTCCAAGGAAGCGCATCCCGTGCAGCGTGATGCGGTCGTGCGAGGGGCGGCTCATCCCCGCAGTCTGACGATCGCGTCGGCGACGCGCACCGTCCGCGCGATGTGCTCGACGTCGTGGACGCGGACCGCGTCAGCGCCCTGCGCGATCGCCAGGGCCACCGTCGCGGCGGTTCCCTCGACCCGCTCGGCCGGCGGCACGCCCCCCAGGATCTCGCCGATGAACCGTTTGCGGCTGGTCCCGACCAGCATCGGCAGCCCGCCCAGCGCGGCCTTCAGCTCTCCGAGCCGATGCAGCAGCTCGATCGAATGCTCCGGCTTCTTGCCGAAGCCGATCCCCGGGTCGACCAGCAGCCGATCGCGAGGCACGCCGGCGGCGACGGCGGCATCGATCGCACGCGTCAGCCAAACGACGACCTCGTCGAAGACGCCGTGCTCGTAGTGCGCGCGCTCCTGGTTGTGCATCAGCACCAGGTGGGCGCCACGCTCGGCCGCCGCCGTGGCGGTTTCCGGGTCACGTCGTGCGGCCCACACGTCGTTGACCATCCGCGCCCCGGCGGCCAGCGCCGCCCGCGCCACGTCGCCCTTCGACGTGTCGATGCTGACCAGCGCGCGGTCGCCCACCTCGCGCACCAGCGCCGCGACCACCGGCGCCGCCAGCGAGATCTCGGTTGCGGCATCCACCTCGGGATGCTCGCCATAGACCGATGCCGGCCGCGTCGACTCCGCTCCCACGTCCAGGATGTCGGCTCCCGCCTCCACGAAGGCGCGTGCCTGCGCCAGCGCGGTGGCGACGACCTCGTTCGTGCTGCGTCCCTCGGGCGCGATGCCGTCGCCGGAGAACGAGTCGGGCGTGACGTTGATGATTCCCATGAGGTACGTCTTCTCGCCCCAGCGCAGGCTGGTCATGTCGCCTCCGCCTCCCCTAGGAGCAGGCCGCGCAGCGCGCCGACGAGGTAGAGCGAGCCCGCAACGACGATCGGCTGGTCGCGGGCGCCGAGCGTTGCGGCCATGCGCAGTGCCGCTTCCGGCGGCGACCCCGTGCGTGCGCGACGTCCGGTCAGCCGCTGCCACAACGTCGCCAGCTCGGCGGGCGGCAGCGCGCCGTGGTCGTCGACCGCGGTGAAGATCGGTGTCGGCTCGAGCTCGGCGAGGGCGCCGAGGATCGCGTTCACCCGCTTGCCGCGCATGGCGCCGAAGACGATCGCCGGCCGCCGCATGCCGAGCTCGCGCAGCGCAGCCGTCAGGGCGCGGGCACCGGCCGGGTTGTGCGCCCCGTCGAGCAGGACGCGTCCGATGCCCAGTCGCGACCCGTCGACGAGCTCCAGCCTGCCCGGCCACTCGGCCGCGGCGAAGCCGCGCCGCACGTCGTCCTCGCTGAAGCGGGTTCCGTGGCGCTCGCGCAGGGCATCGAGCAGGGCCAGCGCCACGGCCGCGTTGTCGGCTTGGTGCCCGCCGAGCAGCCCGATCCGCAGGTCGCGCAGCTCGCCGTCGGGCGTGATGGCGTCGGCCAGCAGGCCGTGCCAGCCGGCGTCGCGCAGCATGACGCGATACGGCCGGCGCGGGCCGGCGCGTCGCAGCGGGACCTCGAGCGCGGCGCATCGGTCCAGGATCGGGCGCAGCCCGCGGCCGGAGGCGCCGGTGACCGCGAGGTCGCCACGCTCGATGATCGCGGCCTTCTCGCGCCCGATGGCGGCAAGCGTCGAGCCGAGGTAGCGCTCGTGGTCCTTCTGCACGTTGGTGATCGCCGCCACGCCGAGGTCGGCGGCATGCGTGGCGTCAAGCCGGCCGCCGAGGCCGACCTCCACCAGCGCGACGTCGACCGACGACCGCGCCAGCTCGGCGTAGGCGGCGGCGGTCAGCACCTCGAACTCGGTCGGCGGGCCGAGCCGGCCAGCCACCGAATCCACGGCCGGAAGCACGCGCTCGATCGCGGCGGCAAAGCGATCCTCCCCCAGCGCCTCGCCGTTGATCGCGATGCGCTCGCGGTAGGCGACGAGGTGCGGCTTCGGCATGGTGCCGACGCGGTGACCGGCCGCCTGGAGCACCGCGCGACTGAGCGCCACGACGCTGCCCTTGCCATTCGTGCCGCCGACCAGCGCCCCATGCAGTGCGCGTTCGGGATGGTCGAGCTCGTCGAGGATCGCGCGGATCCGATCCAGGCCAAGGCTGATGCCGAAGCGACCCCGCGCACGGAGGGCGTCGACCGCATCGGCGTAGGTCAGCACGCCGGGCGCCGGGTCAGTCGGCAGCGTCGTCCTCGTAGAAGACGCAGTCGTTGAACTGGCCGGTCAGGCACAGGTCGGTGACGTAACCGGTGTCGAGGTGCACGCCGGGGCGCAGCTCGCATCGGCTGACGATCCCCTCCTGCTTCATGAGCGTGCGCAGCATCTGTGGCGCCTGGATCGGGACCCGGCCCTTCGAGCCGTTGGTCAGGTAGAAGTGCGGGCAGGTGTGGCGTCGCGGGCGGCCGTAGCCGAGCGGCACGCCACGACGGCCGACGTGGACGGTGAGCGGCGGCTTCTCGATCCCAGCGAAGCGCTTCTCGGCGATGACGCAGCGACCGGGCTCGCACTCCTTGTCGTTGTAGCAGCACGCGCGCTCCGGGCCGACACCCTCGACCGCCCACAGCTCCCAGCAGGGACGGCGCAGGATGAAGGCCGGGCACCGATAGCGGATGGTGAGATCGCAGTTCTCGACCTCCCAGCACATCTGGCGTCGATCGGCCTCGCGGCGATCCGGCGCGAATGGATCGACGCCCTGGCGTCGATCGGTACCCCTCCGTCGCTCGGTCTTGATGATCATGGGCGCGCTGGTGAATTCCCTCCGTTCACGTCGCGGAGTGTAGCGGCGTCCGCCCGGCCATGAGCGATGCCGGCCGTTGGGCCGGCCGGCATGTGGCGAACGCGGCACGGAGCTAGAGGAATCGGCTGAGGCGTTCCTCCATCGACTCCTGCGGCATGTAGCCGACCAAGCGGGTCGCCTCCGTGCCATTCTTGAACAGGATCAGGGTGGGGATGCTGAAGATGCTGTAGCGCATCGCCAGCTGCTGGTTCTCGTCGGTGTTGACCTTGGCGACGTGCAGCTTTTCTGCATGGCTCTCGCCGAAGCTCTCGACCACCGGCGACACCATGCGACATGGGCCGCACCACGGCGCCCAGAAGTCGACCAGCACCGGCTTGTCGCTGCCGAGCACTTCGGCGTCGAAGCTCGTTTCGTCAACCGTTATCGGTGACATGGGTTGAAGTTCAGGACCTCCTTGAGGGTCAAAGGACGCTGGGCATGATAGACCGATGCGCCCGCGGCCTCCTCCGAGCGGCCCTCACGGAAGGGCCGTTCCTCAGGTGGCGGTCGGTCCCGGGGTCGGCGTCGGTGGCTCAGGCGTCGGCGTGGGTGCGGGCGTGGGTGCCGGCGTGGGCTCAGGCGTGGGCTCAGGTGTCGGGCTGGGCGTCGGGCCGAGCGACAGCACGACGTCGACCGGCGTGTCGGCCGGGACCGGGCTGCCGACGACCGGCGTCGTGCGAATGACCGTTCCCTCGGCGTCCGCGCTGTTCTCGCGGGTCACGTTGCCAAGCCGCAAGCCGGCTGCCTCGAGGTTCGCGCGGGCGGTCTGCAGGTCCTGGCCGATGATCGGCGGTACGTTGACATCGCCCTTCCCGCTGCTCGCGATGATCGTCACCGTGTCGCCGTCGGCGACTGTGCTGCCGGCCGGCGGATCGGTGCGGATCACGCGCCCCTCCTCGACGGTGTCGCTCGCCTCGGAGGGTCCGACCCTGACCGTCAGCGACGGGCCGAGGCCGTTCAGCGCCTGGCGCGCCTCGGTGATCGTCTTGCCCTCGAGTGGCGGAATGGTCGCGGTCTGCGCCGATGGGCTCGGCGTGGTCGACGGTGAGCCGAGGCCGGAGAAGACCTGCGCGGCGAGGAAGCCGATCGTGCCGAGCAGCACGATCGCCAGCAGCGCCAGCAGCCAGATCCACCACGGCTGCCCATCGCGACGGCGCTCGGTCATCACCGGCCGATACGGCGGCGGCGCGACCGGTGCCCGATCCGATGGCCGGGCGACCCGCGGCGGGACATAGACCGTCGGCTCACCGCGCGGCGGCAGCGCGGCGACGGCCGCGGCCGGCACCTCGTCGGGCTGCTTCTGCCAGGCGCGCAGCGCCTCGGCGAACGATCCGGCATCCGGGAAGCGGCGTGAGGGGTCGCGCTCGAGTGCGCGCATCACCACCGCGACGAGTCCCGGCGGCAGCTCGGGGCGGTAGCGCGTTGGCGGCGGCGGCTCCTCGTTGAGCCGTTTGAGCGCCACGCCCGCCGCCGAGTCGCCCTCGAACGGGCGGCGCCCGGTGAGCATCTCGTAGAGCACGATGCCCAGCGAGTACACGTCGGAGGCGCCGGTGACCTCGTCGCCGCGCGCCTGCTCCGGGCTGAAGTAATGCACCGACCCGAGCGTCGTGCCGGTCACCGTCATCGACGTCTCGCTCACGGCCCGCGCGATGCCGAAGTCGGTGACCTTCACCTCGCCGTCGTCGGTGATCAGGATGTTGCCCGGCTTCACGTCACGGTGGACGATCCCGCGACGGTGCGCCGCCTCGAGCGCCGAGGCGACGCCGACCGCCACGCGCACCGCGTCGTCGATCGACAGCGTGCCGCGGTCGCGCAGCAGCGTCGACAGGTCCTGGCCGTCGACCAGCTGCATGACGATGTACTGGCCGTCGTCCTCCGGATCGGTGCCGTAGTCGTAGACCGAGACGATGTTCGGGTGGGCAAGCGACCCGGCCGCGCGCGCCTCCTGCTTGAAGCGCGCGGCGAAGCCCGGATCGGTGGAGTACTGCGGGCGGAGGATCTTGACCGCGACCTCGCGGTCGAGCTGCTCGTCTACGGCGCGCCACAGCGTGGCCATGCCGCCTTCGCCCAGCGGGGCGATGAGGCGGTAGCGACCGCCGATCAGCCTGCCGATCATCTCCACTCGGGTCTATCCCTTCTTGACGCGCGGCGTCCCGGACGGGGCACAGGGTAACCGCCGAGCGGCCTCGCCGCCGTGCGTTTAGTCGCGGACGTCGAGGCTCCGGATGTAGGCGCGGAACTCGTCCGCGTCCTCCGAGTCGAGGCCGACGGCCACGTTCGCCTCGAGCCAGCCGATGCGCGTGCCGGCATCGTGCCGCACGCCCTCGAACTGGTAGCCGAAGACCGGCTGCTCCTGCATCAGCATCTTGATCGCATCGGTCAGCTGGATCTCACCACCCGCACCGCGCTGGGTCTGCTCGAGCATGTCGAAGATCTTCGGGGTGAGGACGTACCGGCCGAGGACCGCCAGGTCCGAGGGCGCATCGGCGACCGCCGGCTTCTCGACGAGGTCGTTGATCTCGTACAGGCGGCCCTCGGAGTGGACCGTCTGGACGATGCCGTAGCGGGTGACCTCGTCGTGCGGGACGCGCTGGACCGCAACGACGCTGCCGCGGTGGTTGACGTGGGCGTCGATGAGCTGCTTGGTCACCGGCTCACCGCCGGGATTGAGCATCACGTCGTCCGACAGCAGGACCGCGAACGGCTCGTCACCGACCAGCTCCTTGGCCATGAGCACCGCGTGGCCCAGGCCGAGCTGCTCTTTCTGGTGGACGAAGGCGATCGGCCCGATCTCGCTGATGCGCCGAACCTGGCGCAGCATGTCGATGTCGCCGCGCTCCTCGAGCCATCGGTCGAGGGTCGGGTTGGAGTCGAAGTGGTCCTCGATGGCACTGCGTCCGGTGGCGATCACGATGATGATCTGCTCGATCCCCGATGCGACAGCCTCCTCGACGGCGTACTGGATGATCGGCTTGTCGACCAGTGGCAGGACCTCTTTGGGGATCGCCTTGGTCGCGGGGAGGAAGCGGGTACCGAAGCCTGCGGCGGGCAGGACGGCTTTTCGGACGCGCACGATGGTGATCAGTCTCCTAGCGTGTTGAGCGTGGGCGCAGCCGGTCTGATCGGCGTCATTGCATGCGGCACGCCGCGTCGTTCCGGGACGCCTGCGGGGGATTGAAGTATACCAAGCAGGCCGGTTCGGGCCCCGCCGGCCGTCTGGACGCTAGAATCGGATACCGATGCTCCAGTCGCTCAAGCGCACCTTCCTCGGCCCCAGCCGCGATCCGCGGATGCTGGCCTACATCAGCCGTCCGCTCCCGCGCGACCTGCCCGACGACGATGTCGTGGCGGCGCTCGATATCGCGTTCCGACACAACCCCGATCCGGGCTACCTCGTCGAGACGCTGCGGCCGGCGCTGCTCGAGGTGACCGGGCACGACTACGAGGTCCTGGACCGATCCGTCCGTGACGTGACCGGTGCCTTCACCAAGACGATGGTCATGATCCGCGACGGCGACATCGGCCTGTGGCCCGGCTTCGCGGCACGCTCCTACCCGCTCATCCGGCCGAGCGACAAGACGGCGGAGACGGCGACGGCCATCGCCGGAGCCGATGCGCCGCCACAGCGCAAGCCTGGCTGGGAGCCCCCTGCACCGACCACGCCGCAGGAGCGCGAGACGATCGAGCACAGCGCGCCGCTGGTCGGCGGGCCCGACGGCGAGCACCAGTAGGCGGAACGAACAGCAGCATGGCACGCCAGAACCTTCCGCGCGACCAGTGGCTCGAGATCGGCAGCGAATGCCCGCACTGCGGCGAACGGATCGGCGAGGATCTCGTGTATTCGCTGCGCCCGATCCCCGAGGACCCGAAACTCGCCCTGCTCTACTGCGCGAACTGCGGTCGAAGGATCGAGATCAACTTCGTCTGACGCGACGCGACCGACGTCAGCCTACGTGAATGCGGCCGCGCTTGGAGCCGGGCGGCGTGGTGCCCCCAAGGGGATTCGAACCCCTGATCTCCACCTTGAAAGGGTGGCGTCCTAGGCCTCTAGACGATGGGGGCATGAGCTCCGTCCGCGTCAGATGCTACCAGCGCCGAACCGATGCCCCGGACCCATCGTCAGCCCAGGTAGAAGAGCAGCACCAGCATCACCGCGCCGGCCAGGGCACCGGCGGCCATCACGATCATCAGCCCGCCGGCCAGCGCGATGGCCACCGACCGGCCCGCATCGCCGCGTCGAGCGACGCGCTGCGACCAGATCCAGCCCTGCACGAACAGGAAGATGCCGATCGCGGTCGCCATGAGCGCCGACGCGAGCATGGCCAGCACCGACAGGCTCGAGTTCGTGCCGAGCAGCGCCAGGGCGGAGAGTCCGCCGGCGATGAGCAGGCCGACGATGCCGATCACCAGGTTGCGCAGGAACGGATGC
The DNA here is from genome assembly GCA_035708065.1 of Candidatus Limnocylindria bacterium. Taxonomy (GTDB): domain Bacteria; phylum Chloroflexota; class Limnocylindria; order QHBO01; family QHBO01; genus JAICUY01. The sequence goes on from DASSTC010000029.1 coordinate 16,409, forward strand.
ATGAGCGCGCCATTCTAGCCATGCAGCCGGGGCCCGCCGCACGGCGCATTCGGCCGGCGGCGAGACTGAGGAGGGTGCCGGCGCCTGCTTGCCCAGTCGCCGCGCGCCTGCTCTACGGGTACGCAACTTGCACCCGGCCGGCCAGTACCTGAGACGACTTTGGAGGCGCCTGATGGCGGACACCGATAACGGCGGCATGAGCGTCCGCGAGGCGGGGCGCAAGGGCGGCAAGACGACGCGGCAGCGCTACGGCGCCGAGTTCTACCAGGAGATCGGCCAGAAGGGCGGCAAGACCGTCAGCGAGCGCTACTCGCACGAGCATTTCCAGAACATCGGTCGCAAGGGCGGACGCAAGGTCGCCGAGCTGATCGATCGCGCCAAGCGGATGGACGAGACCGGCAGCTCGTCGTCCTAGGCGTCGATCACCTTCTTCCGCGAGCTGGACATGCGGCGGCGGCCGTCGCCCGGCCGATGCCACGGTCGAGCGGCTGGCTAGACTCGACTGGTGTCAAGCCGGTTTGCCTCGTTCGCCCGCACGGCCGATGCACTGGCCGCCACGACCTCCAAGCTGCGCAAGCGCGACCTGCTGGCGGCCTACCTGCGCGAGCTGCCGGCTGACGACCTGCCGGTCGCCGCGACCTTCTTCGCGGGGCGGCCACTTCCCGGGGCATCTGACCGGCTGGGCCTTGGCGGCATGCAGGGGTCGGCGGCACTGCTGGCGGCATCGGGCGCCAGCGAGCAGCAGCTCGGGCAGGCGTACCTGCGGCACTCCGACTTCGGCGATGCCGCGGCCGAGCTCATCGGCGAGGCTCGCGGAGCACCGCTCACCCTGCGCGACGTGGCGGACGGCTTCGCGGCGATGTCGGTGGCCGCCAACAGCGAGCAGCGGATCGGGCTGATGACCGGGCTCTTCCAGCGTGCGACGCCGGCCGAGGCGCGCTATGTCGCGCGGATCGCCGGGCGCGAGCTGCGGATCGGGCTGCGCGAGGGACTGCTCGAGGAGGCGATCGCGGCCGCGTTCGAACGACCGATCGCCGACGTGCGTCGCGCGTTGATGCTCGTCGCGGAGCCGGGCGAGACGGCGACGCTCGCTCGCGAAGATCGACTGGACGAGGCAGCGCTGCACATCGGCCGCCCGATCCGCTTCATGCTCGCCACCCCGGTGGCCGACGCCGGCGAGGTGATGCGCCGCGTCGGCGGCGAGGCGTGGATCGAGGACAAGTACGACGGCATCCGCGCCCAGCTGCACCTGACGCGGGACGGCGCGCAGCTCTTCAGCCGGGACCTCAACGAGATCAGCGGGTCGTTCCCCGAGGTCATCGCCGCCGCGCAGGCGTTGGATCGTTCGCTGGTCATCGACGGCGAGCTCGTCCCGTGGAAGGAGGGCAGCGTCCTCGACTTCGCCTCACTCCAGACACGGCTCGGCAGGGTCAACCCGAGCGACCAGCTGATCGCCGGCGTGCCGGTGGCGCTCGTCGCCTTCGACCTGCTGCACCTCGACGGCGGGGACCTGCTCGACACGACGCTGCGGCGGCGCCGCCACGCGCTCGAGGCGCTGCAGCTCCCCGAGCGCACCGCTGAGCGGATCCTCTACTCGCATCTCGAGATGGCGCGCTCGGCGGCCGAGGTCGACGCACGCTTCGACGAGGCGCGGGAGCGCCGCAACGAGGGGCTGATGATCAAGGATCCCGCATCGGTCTATCAACCCGGACGGCGTGGGCTGGGCTGGCTCAAGCTCAAGCGCCCGCTGTCGACCCTCGACTGCGTGGTGGTCGGCGTCGAGTGGGGCCACGGCAAGCGCCGCGGCGTGCTGTCGGACTACACGTTCGCCGTGCGCGAGACCGATGGCGACCGGCTGCTGACCATCGGCAAGGCCTACACCGGCCTGACCGATGCCGAGATCGCCGAGATGACGTCGCGCTTCCAGGTGCTGACCGTGCGCGATTTCGGCCGGTACCGCTCGGTCGTGCCGGAGGTCGTGGTCGAGATCGCGTTCGACCGGATCCAGCGCTCCGCGCGCCACAAGAGCGGATATGCCCTCCGCTTCCCGAGGATCGTGCGGATCCGGACCGACAAGGGACCGGCGGACATCGACGACCTGGCCGCGGTGGAGCGCGTCTTCGCGCAGCAGGCGTCCGGGCGGATCCTGCTCGCCACCGGCGCGCGTGGGGAGACCGAGCGCATCGCGGCGACCGGCGAGACGGAGTAGCTACCATCACGCCCATGACCGAGCTGCCCGAGCATGTCGTCCGCAACCGCGCCGCGTGGGACGCGAAGGCGCCCGAGTACGCCGGCCACGGCGAGCGCGCCTGGCGTGAGGAGGAGCCGAGCTGGGGCATCTTCGGCGTGCCCGAGTCGCAGCTCCACGTCCTGCCCGAGGCGCTCGACGGTCGGGACGCCATCGAGCTCGGCTGCGGGACGGCGTACGTGTCGGCCTGGCTGGCGCGCCGCGGCGCGCGTGTCGTCGGGATCGACAACAGCCCGCGCCAGCTCGAGACGGCGCGCCGGCTGCAGGCCGAGCACGGGATCGACTTCCCGCTGTTGCTCGGCAACGCCGAGGCGGTGCCGTACCCCGACGCCAGCTTCGACCTCGCGATCAGCGAGTACGGCGCCTGCCTGTGGGCCGATCCGCAGCGCTGGATCGCCGAGGCGTCGCGCCTGCTGCGTCCCGGCGGCGAGCTGATCTTTTTGACCAACGCAGCGCTGTGGATCGTGTGCGTGCCCGAAACGGACAACGAGGGACCGGTGGGCGACCGGCTGCTGCGGCCCTACTTCGGGATGTACCGCTTCGAATGGCCCGACGAAGACGGTGTCGAGTTCCATCTCGGCCACGGCGACTGGCTGCGGCTGCTCCGCGCCAACGGCTTCGAGGTGACCGACCTCATCGAGGTGCAGCCGCCCCAGGACGCGACGTCGAGCTTCGAGCTGACGACCATCGAGTGGGCGCGGCAGTGGCCGTGCGAGGAAATCTGGAAGGCAAGGAAGGTGGACCGATGAGCTTCGACCCGTTCGCCCCCGCATCGGTCGACCGCGTGGCGGTCGAGGTCTACACCTCCGCCTATCGGGTGTCCGGAACGACGCGAACGCGCTTCCAGCGGGTCGGCGACATCGTGAACCAGCTCCCGACCTCGCATCTCATCATCGACGAGGCGACGATCACCGAGTACGCCGCGCCGGACGCGCCGAGCACCGCCGGGGAGGTCCTGGTCGCGGCCGACCAGATCCTGTTCCTGGTGGCCCCCGGCTCGAGCAGCGAGCCGCGTGCCGAGATGCGCATCCCGAAGCGTGCCGTGCGCGTCGAGCTGCTCGCGCCGCCGTTCCGGGTGAGCGGGGCGGTCCACATCCCGCAGGGCAGCCGGCCGATGGATGGACTGCTCAACGCGGCGGATCGGTTCATCGCCATCACCGACGTGAGTATCGCCTGCGCGCAGTTCCCGGCCTTTGCGGCGAGCCACGAGGTCGTCGCCATGCAGCGCTCGCTGTCGCAGGTGCTCATCGTCAGCGACGACGAGCGGGCGGAGAAGCTGCTCGCCGACGTGATCGACGAGACGACGGCGCAGGGCTGGCTGCATCGCGACCCGTCCCGTGAGACGGGCCGGGATCCGGGAGCGTTCTAGCGGCTCTCCGGCACGGTTGACGGTGCGGCGGCCGCCGCGCGCTGGTGCAGGCGCTCCGACGCGGTCATCACCGCGTCGACGACGCGGGCAACGTCCGCCGGATCGAGGCGCTGCAGCTTGCCGATGCGCTGCGCCCACCACGGCGCGTTGTCGGCGGTCACGATCTCCTCGTCCGGCTCCTCGAGCACGACGCGGCTGTGGCGCTCCGGGAAGACGATCGCGGGCTCGATCTGCAGGTGGAGCGGCAGGTCGGCCTGCTGTGCCCAGCGGACGACGGCCTGGTTGACGCGGCCCGCCTCGAACGACGGGTTGGTGCGGCAGCTGATCCAGCCGCGCCGCCCGCGGGTGTGGTAGTCCCAGCTGCGACCGCGGACGCGGTAGCGGCCGTCCCAGTCGCGAACGATCAGCGCCCGGGCGGCGGCAGGGCCGACCAGCAGGGCGGCGAGGTCGGCCGGGACGCCCGGCAGGTGTGGCTGCACGACGAGCGCGTAGCTGTCGTCGAAGCTCGGGCCGAGCAGCGCCGCGAGGTCGTCGGCCAGCCGGCGCTGCGGCGTGCGCTGCAGCGAGCGCAGGACATACGCGCCGCCGATGCCAAGGCCGAGCGCCGCGGCAATGCCCAGCGCGGCGACCGCGTTCGGGCTGCTCGACGGGACGAACGCGAGCATGGTGGCGGCGACCGCGCCGACGAAGAGCATCGCCATGGCCGGAAGCAGCGCGCGGCGGCGGCCGTCGGGCGGCTGCGCCGGCCGAATCACGCGCATCGGTCTGCTGCTAGGCTGCGGTCGTGGGAAACGAAGTCACAGCGCGGTTCGCCGACACCGCGCGGATGCGGATCGACATCCGGACCGGCAGCGGTCATCTGGTCGGCGTGGACGTCGGACCGGACGAGGGGGACGACAGCGGCCCGACGCCGATGGAGCTCGTCCTCGTGGCGCTGGCCGGATGCACCGCCATGGACGTCATCAGCATCCTGCGCAAGAAGCGGCAGATTCCGACCAGCTACGAGATCGATGCCCGAGGCGAGCGGACCGACGACCATCCGCGGGTCTACACCCGGATCGTGGTGGAGCATCGCGTCGATGCCTCGGTCGAGGGAGAGGCGATTCGCCGGTCGGTCGAGCTGTCGGCCACGAAATATTGCCCGGTGAGCGCGATGCTCTCGCTGGGCACGGTCATCGAGCATCGGTACCGGATCGGCGAGGCCGGCGAGTCGCTGCTCGCGCTGGTCACCGGCCCAGAGGGCGCCGTCGCCGCCTGACGATCCCGGCGCGAGCGGCGTCACGACGCGTGGCGCATCCCGGTGGGTGCGTCGATCGCGTCCAGCACGGCGTCGCGGAACGTGTCGAGGTCGAACGGCTTTGGCACGACCGGCCCGATATCGGCCAGCTCGGCGAGGCGCTCGCGCGCCGCGGCGCTGACGATCACCACCGGGATGCCGGGCCAGGCGCTGCGCAGCAGCTCGGTGATGTCGCCGCCGTCGCCGTCGGGGAGCATCACGTCGACGACGAGCAGGTGCGGCAGGGCCAGCTCCATGAGGTCGCCGAGCTCGACGATCCGCGTGCAGGTGACCACCGTGAAGCCGAGGTCGCGGAGCAGATCCGCCTCGAGCGCGGCGATGTCCGCGTCGTCCTCCAGGACGTAGGCACGCTGCAGCTCCTCGGCGCCGGCGGCGCGGAGGACGATCGGATCGTCGGTCGCTGGTTGATGCATGCGGCCATGTTCCGGGCGCGTCCCGCCCAGGGCAATGGCCGCATGGTCCCAACCGGTCGACCCGATCGCCGTGTTGGCGGGCGACTTGCCAGGCGGTTGTATCATTCGCGGCCCGCGGCGGAAGACGGCACGGAGGCATCCTGGAGCCCATGGCGCGATCGATGTGGAGGGGGGCGATCCAGTTCGGTCTGGTGACGATCCCGGTGAAGCTGTACCTGGCCACCGAGACCGGCGGCATCGGCTTCAACATGCTGCACGCCAGCTGTCTGAACCGGATCCAGATGAAGATCTACTGCCCGTACCACGACGAGGTCGTGCCGCGGTCGGAGACGGTGCGCGGCTACGAGTACGCCAAGGGGCGCTACGTGGTGGTGACCGACGAGGACGTCGACTCCATTCCGCTCAAGACGCTGCGGGCCATCGAGATCGAGATGTTCGTCGATGCCCGCAACGAGGCGCATGGCGCGCAGTTCGTCAAGCAGGCGTACTACCTCGAGCCCGATGAGATCGGCCGCAAGGCGTTCTACCTGCTGAAGTCCGTCCTGGCCGATACGGGCAAGAGCGCGATCTGCAAGATCGTGCTCAAGGACCGCGAGCAGCTGGCGGCCCTCAACCCGTACTCCAGCACGATGCTGCTGACCACGCTGCACTGGCCCGACGAGGTCCGCTCGATCGAGGAGCTCACGCTGCCCGAGGACCAGGTCACGTTCAAGCCGGGCGAGCGCGCCATGGCCGAGCAGCTCGTCGCCTCGATGACCGGCGAATTCAGTGCCGACGACTACCGGGACGACTACCGCCAGGCCCTGATGGCCGTCATCGAGCGCAAGGTCTCCGGAGAGGCCCCGGAGCCGGCGGTGCGCGCCGAGCCGACGAACATCGGCGACCTCATGGCCGCGCTCGAGGCATCGGTCGCCGCCGCGCGCGAGAGCCGCGCGCGGGCCGCCGAGGCGCCGATCGAGGTGCCCGTGGCCGCGGCCGAACCGGAGCCCGCGCCCCGCCAGCGCCGCCGCAAGACCGCCTAGCGCAGGTCGTGCCCGGCGAGCAGCTGCCGCTTTCGATCGGACGGGTCGCGGCCCGGCGGCTGCCCGCTCGGATCGTCCCGATGCAGGCGACCGGCGTCGGCGCGCCGTTCGACGACCCCGACTACTGGTTCGAGCCGTGGTGGCCCGGTGTTCGGGCGCAGGCCTTCGTCGAGGGCGGCCGCCTGCGGCTGAGCGCCGAAGGGCTCAACGACGCGCTGGCCGCGCTACCCGAGCTATCCGACCTGCCCGCGCAGCTCGACGCGGATGGCGTCGTGCTCGACGGGACGCTGCTCGTCCTCGACGCGGACGGGCGGCCCGACGCCGAGCTGCTGCGCCGCCGCCTGGCGGAGGGCCGGGGGCCGGGCGGGGCGGCGTTCGTCGCCAGCGATCTGCTCTTCATCCACGGCGCGCCACTCGGCCGCAGGTCGTACCGCGCCCGGCGCGCGCAGCTCGAGGCGGTGCTGCGCACCGGCGACCGCGTGGCGGTCGGGCGCGGCCATGTCGCGGAGGGACTGCTCATGGCCGAGGCGCTCCACGAGCTGGGCGTCGCCCAGCTGTCGGCGAGACGGCTCGCCGCCCGGTATCGGTCCGGCTCGGCCGGTGAGCGCTGGCTGCGCGCGCCGACCGCGCTGCCCGGCGCCGAGCCGGTGCGCGATCGACGGCCGTCGCTCGCCCTGATCATGCGGCTGCCCCTCGACTGAGGCTCAGGCCGGCGGCAGCAGCGGCTCCAGGAACCAGGGCCACGGTCGCTGGGTGATCAGCCGCACGGCCGGCTCCACGAACCCGTCGCGGGGGTAGATGCGGAACGAGGCGATGTCGTAGGTCAGGCCGCCGATCTCGGGCGGCTGGTCGGTGATCGCCTTGCCGCGCAGCGCGGTGTCGATGGCGCGGACGCGGTCGACCGGCTCCCCCCAGTGCGTCCGCAGCAGCAGCTCCACGTCCCAGGTGGTGGGGATCTCGCGATCGACGTCGCGCGCGCGCTGCAGCGCCTGCTCGGCGGTCTGCCGGTCGCCGGCCATCGCGGCAGCCAGCGCTCGCGCGGCGGCGTCCTGGTAGTGGGTCGGATCGATCGGCAGTCCGAGGGCGCGCCGTGCGACGGCGAGGTTCGTCTCGCCGGAGGTCTGGCCGATCTCGGCCGCCAGCTGGGTGCCCACGTCGACTCGGCGCGGCCACGGCACGACGAAGCTGGTCGCGACGTTGGTCAGCAGCGACAGCCGGTAGGCGGCGTCGGCGGCATCGGTCTCGCCGAGCCGATCGAGCACGAGCGCCGCGTTGGCCAGCTCGTTGCCGAACAGCGACGCATAGTCGACCGCCTGGTGCGCGGCGCGCGAGGCACACGCCCGGTCGCCGCCCTCCAGGCACAGGATCGCCAGGTTCGTCCACGACGGCCCGTCGCCGGCGTTCAGCTCGGTGGCCCGTTCGGCGGCCCGCCGCGCCGTCGCGTCGTCGCCGGCCATGTCGGCCGCCACGCTCAGCGACTTTGGCCCGGACGGGTGCCATGGGTCGAGCGCCACCGCCTCGCCGAACCAGCGCTGCGCCGCCGGCCAGTCGCGGTTGGCCGAGGCATCGGCACCGAAGCGGTAGTCGATCGCGGCGCCGTCGACGATCAGCGCGACGAGCAGCAGCGCGCCGGCGCCCAGGGCGCCTCCCACGGCCAGCGGACGAGCCAGGCGCAGGCGCTGCCAGGAGACGGCGCCCGCATCGGTCAGGACCTGGGCGACCAGCAGCAGCACCAGCAGGTTGAAGCCTGGCAGGAACGTGAGATCCTCGAAGAAGCTGGCGACCGCGAAGCCGATGAGGACCGCGAATGCGCCCCTGCCGCCGACCGTCCGGCTGCGCCACGGGCCGGCGACCACCATGAAGGTCGCGAACAGGACGAGCGCCGCGGCGAGCCCCATGAGCCCCGCGTCGCCGAGGATGCCGAGCGCGACGTCGTGCGAGTGCGGCTGCCTGACCGGGAAGCTGAGCGGCGGTGCCGCCGCCTGCCGGGCCCACGGCATGATCCCCGGACCGATGCCGGTGATCGGCGACGCCGACCAGGCGGCGAGCGTGTCGCGCCACAGATAGCCGCGGTAGATGAGCGAGGTCACCGCGGTCAGCCGTGGCGCGATGATCGCCAGCGCGGCGGCCGCCGCGACCACGGCGAGCGCGCCGAGCGCGACCGAGCGCACGTCCCAGTGCCGAGGCAGCCGGACCCGGCGGACGGCCGGTGCGGCGAAGACAAGGACCGCCACGCCGATGGCCAGCCACGCGGAACGCGAGCCGGAGAGCAGCGTCAACGGGACGCCGACGACCAGCAGCGTGACCTGGATCCAGCGCCGGACACGCGGCTCGGCGATGTGGATCGTCAGCGGCAGCACCGCGAGCAGCACGAAGGGCGGCACCGCCACCGAGCCGAACGGCGTGCCCTCGGCCGGCATGCGGATCGGCGGCAGCCCGGGGCCACCGGCGGCGACCCATTCGGCTCGCCGGGCGAGCATCACCGCCAGCGCGCCGGCGGAGAGCAGGATGATCGGGACCGCGGCGAGCATGGCCGTCAGCGCGGCTCGGTGGCGGATGAGCACCAGGGCAAGGGGCAGCAGTGCCGCGGCGGTGACGATCACCGCCAGCGAGCGCAGCGACATGCCCTGGTTCTGGGCGAAGAGCGTGGCGATGCCGAATGCGGCGAGAAGCGCCAGGATCGGCAGGTCGAGCGGCGTGCGCGGCACCTCGAGCCCGCGCAGGGCGAGGAGCAGCAGCGCCCCGAGCGCCACGGCGGCGCCGGCGTGCAGGACCAGCTGGAAGCGGGCGTCCCACAGCGCGCCGTCCCAGGCGACGTAGCCCCACAGCGCCAGGCCGCCGGCCGCGGCCAGCAGCTCCAGCCGGGTGCGAGCGGTCATCGCGCCGGCGTGGAGCGATCGAGCAGCGCCAGCGCGCGTTCGAGCTTCGTGGCGCGATCGGGCACCAGCCCGTCGAGCCCCGCCAGCGCGCGGGCGAGCTCGCCGAGCCGTGCTTCGGCGGCCGCCGGCGCGAGCTCGAGCTCGACGACGTGCAGCTCGCCCAGCTCCTCGCCGCCGTGCAGGACCGCGACCCGGTCCAGGCTCAGCGTGCCGAGCCGCGCGCCGTCGACCAGCACGGCGCGCTCGGTGCGCCGCTGGCGCAGCGCGAGCCGCTCGACGAGTGGCTCGCCGGCGCGCAGCCGGTCGACGAAGTCGCGCCCCGGCGAACGTGGCCACCAGCGCGGGTCGAGGTCGTCGGTCGCGGGCCCTTCGACCTCCGGTCGCCGGTGAAGCGCGGCGCCGGCGCCTGCGCTCTTCGACCCGGTCGTCTGCTCGGCGGGGCCCTTGAGCGACACGATCGTCCGGTCGCCGCGCGTTCGCAGCCGGCACGCCCAGCGCGCCGCGGCGAAGCGGCCGTCGGCGGTGTCGAGGTAGCGGTCCAGCTCATCGGCGGTCTCGGGCGGACCGAGCTCGGCCGGGCCGAGCCGCTGGGCGGAGGCCAACGCCTCCAGCGGCGCGTCGTTCTCCGCGGTGAGCTTCAGCTCGACCTCAACGGGCATGCGCGGACTCGTAGCGACGTGCGGCGGCCTGCACGGCGGTCGCGATCGCGGTGCGCAGCTCGGACGGCTCGAGGACCTCGACGGCATCGCCCCACGACAGGATCCAGGGCCGGATCTCGACGGTTCCTGCCACGCGGAACGTCATCTCGATCGCGCCATCCGCCAGCTCGGTGACTTCCTGCGAGGGATGCCAGATCGCCTCGCGGACCCAGTGCGCCACGCGCGCATCGAAGCGCAGGCGGATCGCCTCGACCGGCGTGCCGTCGCTCGACCAGATGCCCCACGAGTGCTGGAGCCACTGCTGCGCGTCGAAGTCGGCGGGGATCTCGTATCGGTCGAGCGTGACAACCGATGAACGGATGCGCTCGATCTTGTAGGTCCGCATGGCACCCGCCGGCTCGTCGAAGCCGATGAGGTAGACGCTGTGCGTCGCGCCGTCCGGCTCCAGGAAGTACGGCCGCACGCGGGTCGTCTTGCGGTCGCCCTCGAACGACTCGTAGTCGATCTGGACGACGCGGCCGTCGGCCCAGGCCAGCGCCACGTTGCCGAAGTTCCGGGTGAACGGATCGTTGGCGCCGTGCGCGCCGACCGCCAGCATCGAGGCGGTCACCTGCCGGGCGATCGGCTGCGGCAGGAGATCGGCGAGCTTGGTGAAGGCGCTGACCACCACCTGGTCGTACTCGTCGCTCCAGCGCGCGATGAGCCGCGCGGCGACGAACAGGACGATCGCCTCAGCGACCGACAGGCGCAGCGGCGGCAGGAAGAACTTCTTGTCGATCCCGTATCGCCCGCGCCCGGCCTCGAAGACCGGGATCGACAGCTCGTCCTCCAGCGCCCGCAGGTCGCGGTAGACGGTCCGCCGGTTCATGCCGGTGAGGCGCGCGATCTCCTCGACCGGCACGCCGCTCTCGTCATTGCCGCGCGAGTACAGGATCGAGGCGACGCTCAGCAGGCGCGCGGTCCGGTCGCGCTTGCGACCCCTGGCATCGTCGGCCGCTCCCCATCCGTCGTGCATCGGCCGATCATACGGCCGGCGCCGGGCGGCGGCGCCGGGCGCATCGGTCTACGGCGTCAGGAAGAAGAAGGCGATGGCCAGGATCAGATAGACCGATGTCAGCTGCAGGCCCTCGACCCAGTTCGACTGGCCATCGAGCGCGATGAAGCCTGCGATGAAGACGCCGACCCCGACCGCCACCACCTCGAGCGGGGTGAAGACCAGCGTCAGGGGGTGGCCGAACACGAGCCCGAAGAGCACGAGCACCGGCACGGCGAACAGAGCGATCTGCGTGGCCGAGCCGATCGACGTGATCAGGCTGAAGTCCATCTTGTTCTTGTAGGCCAGGGTGATGCCCACGACGTGCTCGGCCAGGTTACCGATCAGCGGGATGAGGATGATCCCGATGAAGAACTCGCTGATCCCGAGCGACGCGACGGCCGGCTCCAGGGTGTGGACCAGCACCTCGCTGGCGAAGGTCAGCGCGGCGGCCGATGCGAGCAGCACCACCAGCGCCACCTTCCAGCTCCACTCGGCGATCTCCTCCTCCTGGTCGTGCGCCGCGGGCGGCGCCGCCGGTGAGCGCAGGAAGAAGAAGGTCTGGGCGGCGTAGGTCGTGATCAGCAGGATCGCGACCCCGACGGTCAGCGCCTCGATCTGGAAGAACTGCGGGTCGCCCGGCGCGGTGCCCTCCCCACCGCCGATGAGGAAGGCGAACGTGGCCGGCACGATGAGCCCGATGGTGGCCAGGATCAGCGACGCGGCGTTCATGCCGGTCAGCTGCGCGTCGTAGCGCTGCACGCCGTTCTTGATGCCGCCGACGAGCAGCGAGGCGCCGAGCACCAGCAGCAGGTTGCCGATGATCGAGCCGGTGATCGAGGCGTGGACGATCTCGATCTTGTCGTCGACGATCAGGAACGCGGCGATGATGATCTCGCCGATATTGCCGACCGTCGCGTTCATGATCCCGCCGATGCGCGGGCCGGTGGCGATCCCCAGCTGCTCGGTGGCGTGGCCGAGCACGTAGGCCAGGCCGAGGATCGTCAGCGCGCTGACGCCGAAGGTGAGGGTCGCGTCGGCGTCGAGCAGCCGCAGCGCCAGGGTGACGATGGTCCCCCCGATCGACAGGGCGTAGGCGATCAGGGAGAACATCCGCCGATGGTAGCCGCTGGCGTCATGGCCACGCGACGCCCGACGTCAGGACGCGGCGGGAGTCGTGGACGGGCTGACCGAGGCGCTCGGCGTCGCGCTGCGACTCGGGCTCGGGCTGGGGCTGGGGCTGGGTGCCGGCTCGCCGGGCAGGCCCGCGAGCATGGCCGCGTTGATCTTGGCATCGGTGCCGATCATCAGGAAGACGTAGTCGTCCGCGGCCCACGTGTAGATCATCGTCCCGGCGGCGGTGGCGTTGTCCTCGGGACGGACCCAGACCGTGTTGCCGCCGACCGTCTGGCGCTTCCACGCCTCGGGGTGCAGGCCGGCGATCCCGACGTAGCGGCCGGCCGTGGCGAGATACGGGCGCAGCTCAGCAGTCTTCACCGGCTGTCCCTCGACGCGCATGGCGTAGAGCGACAGCTTGCGTGGCTCGACGTAGGCGAGCGCCAGGGAACGGAATCGGCTGCCGATCGACCCGAACGCCTGCGCCACGTCACCGGGGGTCAGGCCGTACTCGTCGGGCGGAGGCTTGACGACCGGCGAGCCGGCGACGGTGTCCGGAATGACGGCCTCCAGGGCTGCGTCCGGCGGGTTGGTGTACGACGGCGTCGGGGACGGGGTGGGAACCGGCGTGGGGGTCGGCGCCGGCGTGGCGGAGGCTGCGGCCGAGGCCGGCAGCGAGACGCTCGCGGAGCCGGTCGGCGTGGTGCTCCCGCAGGCGGCGAGCAGCAGGGTGATGACCAGAAGCGCCACGGCGCCGGCGGACACGCCGGGGTTGGTCGGGCGCAGCGCGACAGAGCGAGGGATCCGCATGGGAGCGGCGATCATAGCATCGCCGCTGGTCACGCTGCCCCGGCCACCTCGTCGTCGGGCGGGGGAACGAGCGAGGTCGGCTCGGCGGGGCTCGAAGCGGTTTCGGAGGGCTGCCGATCGGCGCGGCGGCGACGAGGCGCCGTCGGTCGTGCCGGTGCGGCGGCGGCGGCGAGCGCGTCGAGCACGTCGGGGCGGAAGCGGCGCTTCTCGGCTCGCAGCTCGGTGAGGGCGACCGAGCGCGACAGCCGCTTGCCGCCGACGCCGTTGGTCATGACGTCATAGGCGTTCGCCGCAGCGACGATCTGCGCCGAGATCGGGCGGGTGCGCGCCTCCCGGCTGCGCCGCGCCCAGTGCATCACATCGTCGACGGCGGCCAGCGACGGGATGCCGTGCAGCTCTCCGGTGGTCACGAGCTCCAGGCCGTGCAGCCGCGCGGCGAGCTCCACGTTGCGCGCGTCGTTCTCGTCGCAGCCGAGGCGGCGGGCCATGGCCGCGGCCAGCCGGCCGACACGGTTGGCGTGCGCCCAGCTCGCCGCGCCCCGCGCGTCGAGCGTGCGGGCCATTGACAGCAGCGCGTCGCGGATGGCCGGGTCGTCGGTATCGGCGCCGATCCGCGTGGCGTGCTCGACGAGATGCTCGACGGCTCGCGGTTCGTCGGCGCGGAGCAGCGCGGCGCGTGCCAGCTGGTCGAGCGTGCCGCGCAGATCGCGCATCTCGCTCGGGACGTCGGCGGCGAGCACCACGCGATCCTCGCCGGACTGCTTCCCGAAGTAGAGGGCGGTATCCGCCGCGCCGATGAGCGCGTTCTTGTCGTCGGCATCGCTCGGGTGGCTGGCCACACCGACGGTGATCGTCACCGGGCTCAGCTCCTTGGCGGTCAGCCGCGCCACCGCGCGGCGCACCCGCTCGCCGATCGTGGCCCCGGTGGCGGCATCGACGCCGCGCAGGATCAGGGCGAACTCGTCGCCGCCGTAGCGGTAGACACCATCGTTGGCGCGCGCCGACTCACGGATCGCCGCGCCGATGGCGTGGAGCAGCGCGTCGCCGGCGGGGTGTCCCAGCCGGTCGTTGTACGCCTTGAAGTTGTCGAGGTCCATCATCAGCAGCGCGACCGGCTCGTCGGCATCCGCGGCCTGCTCGAGCACCTCGGCCAGGTTGAGCTGGAAGGCGCCGTGGTTGCCCAGCTCGGTCAGGGCATCGGTCTGACCCCGAACGACGACGGCGTGGTGCGTGTCGGCATTACGCAGGGCGATCGAGGCCTGGCCGGCGAACAGCTTCACCAGCTCGAGGTCGTTCTGGCTGAAGTAGACCTCCGGACCGCCAACGCGGCTGATGTTCAGCGAGCCGGTGACGATTCCGTCGCTGATCAGCGGGACGACGATCAGTGCCTCCGGATCGTCCGGCGTACCGGGGATCTGCGCGACGCGCGGGTCGGCCAGTGCGTCGTTGGCCAGCACCGCCTGGCGGTGGTCGACCGCCCAGCCCATCAGGCCGTGACCGAACGGCACGATGTAGCGCTGCACCTGCTCGGCGTGCCGTTCGCGGGCAAGCACCGGCAGGAGCACCTGCTGGGTATGGTCCGCGCGGTAGATCGACAGGTTGTCGTAGTGGACGACGCTCTTCAGGCTGTCGGCGATCAGCTCGAAGACGCTCTTCGGGTCGAGGGTGCCGAGCAGCCGATCGTTGATCTCCAGCAGCCGCCGCTGAGAGTCGAGCTGGCGCGCCAGCTCGGCCGACTGCTCCGCCAGCCGCTCGTAGGCAGTGGCATTCGCCATCGCCTGCGCCGCGTAGCCGGCGAAGATCTTCATCGTCTGCAGGTCGTCCTCGGTGAACTGGTTGAGCCCCAGCTTCGAAAGGGCGAGGACCCCGAGCGCACGCTCTTCGTAGAGCATCGGGACCACGAGCATCGACTCGTCGATGTCATCGGTCCCGTCGATCGTCAGGCCACGCTCGTCCGCCAGCGCGTCGTTGATGAGCAGCGCCTCGCCGGTCTCGGCCACGGTGCCGGTGAACGAGCCGGGGCCGATGTCGACCTTCAGCCGCTCCTCGAAATCGCCGTCACCCAGCAGGCGGCGGGTGTAGGCCACCGGCTCGCAGGTGCGCGTGGTCCAGTCGACGGTGTAGATCCGGATGTCGTGGTACGCGGCCAGCGTGCTCGCCTCGGCGACGATCGCTTCGGCGATCGCCTTGACATCGGTCAGGCGGTTCAGGCGCGCCGAGAGGTCCTGGATCGACTTCATGCGTGCCGCCTGCTCCGCGGCGGACCGATACAGCCGCGCGTTGCTGATGGCGACCGCCGCCTGGTTGGCGAAGGCCTGCGCCAGCGCGAGCTCGTCCTCGGGCCACTCGTGGTCACGGCCGTGGTACAGGCCCAGGACGCCGACCGCCCGGTCGTGGGACAGCAGCGGCACGATGCAGGCAGTGCGGATCCCGTCGCGCTGGTAGGTCTCGCGCATGACCCCGACACTGCCGCGACTGTCGGCATGGTCGACGACGTAGGTCCGCCGATCGCGGACGGCGTAGATGCCCAGGGAGGGGCTTTCCAGCGTCAGCTCGGCGACCGATGCGTGGAACTCGTCGCTGATGCCCCGCGAGGCCGCGGGTTCGAACGGGTGCTCGGGGTCGTCGGTGATGAGCCACAGGCCGGCCTTGTCGGCGTCGAACAGGAGCCGGGTACGGTCGATGATGTCGCTCAGCACCACGTTCAGGTCGAGCTTGCCGGTGAGCTCCTGGGTGATGCCGCGCAGCGCCCGCGCCCTGGTCAGCTCGCGGCGGACGCGGCTCAGCAGGCGCGCGCTGTGGATGGCGACCGCGATGGCGTTGCCGGCGGTGCGCAGGAACGGCAGGTGGCCGACACTCAGCACGCCACCCGGCTCGTCCGCGACGAGCAGCTGGCCGACGATCTCGCCGGCGGCGCGCAACGGCAGCCGAACCTCGGTGAGCGACGACGCGTGGTCGGTCGCGCGCTGGACCGATTCGGCGAGCGGCTCTCCGTCGCCCTCGGCGACGTCGATGCTGGTCGGCGGCGTCATCCGGTAGCCGGCGTGCGTCTCGAGCGCCAGCGATCCGTTGCGAACAAGGTAGATGGCGATGCGCGGGTAGTCGAAGCGCGAGCGGATCGCCTCGACCGCGACGCGGCAGACCGCCGAGACGTTCGAGGCAGCGGCCGCTCCCTGCGCCAGCCGCGCGAGGACGGCGAGCTCGGCGTCGCGCTGCTCGTCGGCGACCGGCAGGGCCGGCTCCGCCTCGGCACCCTCGGCGAGCAGGCGCTCGACATCGCCGCGCCGATAACGACGGTCACCGCGCGGGTTGATGCGGTACGCCGTCAGCCGGCCGGCCTCGGTCCAGGCGCGGATCGTGTTCGGGTGAACGCCGAGCAACGCCGCCGCCTGGGCGACGCCGATCAGGGCGTCGTCCGCGACCCGGTCGCGAAGGGGGTTCGCCACGCGTCAACCTCCGCTGTGTTGCCGGCTGGCTATCCAGCGCTCGGGATGGAAGTTCTGGTAGGTGCCGTATACCGGATGGTATTGGTGGCAACCGCGACGGCCGATGCCCCGTTCGTACCAATTCGCCCGGTACGAGCGCCGTTGCCTACACCAGCGCGGCCACCAGCGCCAGCGCCAGACCGATGCCCCCCAGGACGCCGCCGAGCACCGCGGCGAGCACCGCGACCGGCAGCCAGCGCCGGCGGGGTCCGCCGAGCAGCCGCATCGCCTCGTCGAGCTCGAGCGCCGAGATGAGGTAGCCGCCCGGCGGCGGAGCCAGCCGCAGCCGGTCGCCGATGCGCTCGGGGGTTGCCAGCACCAGCAGCCGGTCGACGACGCTGATCATCCGCGTCTCGGCACGCGCGGCAGTGACCGGTCCGAACTGGGCGCTCAGTCGGGCGATCGCCGGCTGATACGTCTCGTCCAGCTCGTCGGCGCGCCCGTTCCAGACGTGCGGGATGGCCACCAGCGGTTCGGCGGCCTCCGCGGGGTCCAGCGTCAGCGCGCCGTCGTGGTCCCACAGCTCGAAGCTGCGTGTCTCGCGCCGGTGCTCGATGCTGCGCCAGCCGTCTCGCGTCTTCACCTCGACGTCCCGGTGCCAGGCCACGAGGCGCTCGTCCTCCTCGCTGACCAGTGGGTCGGCGCAGCGCACGCGCCCGATCACGCGGACCGGCCGGTCGGGAGGATCAGCGGTGTCGAGCAGCTCGCCGACCTTGACCTGTCGGGCGCCGCCGAGCCGGCGCGCCATGCGGAAATGCGCGTGGCTGGTGGCGAGGGTCAGCAGGCCGCCGGCGAGCAGGGCAAGCCCGACCAGGGCAACGACCAGCCAGGCGAGCACGGCGGGGGGCATCGGCGCGGAGTATATCGGCCCGTTCGGGGTGGCAGATCGTCGCAGAGATGTCGGTCGTCGCATCTGCCCGCGTTCCCGCTGCCTGCGGAGCGTTAGCCGGCAGACTTGTGTCAGATCCCGAAGACTGACCGATACATCGGCCGAAGTTACCGCAAGCGCCTTCCGCGCTGCGAATGACCGATATGTCGGACAGCAGCCAGCGTGAGCGGCGCGGCCGCGCGCACTTCGTGCGGAATAGTGACCGATAAAGCCGCCAACCGCAGCGCGAACCGCGATTCGCGTGAAATTCAACCGACACAGCGATCACTCAACGCCGAGCGGCACAGACGGGGACTCCCGCGGCGTCAGGCCGAAGCGTTGGTGTCATTGCGGAAACATCGCTCGGATGTACGAGCCGTCGATGACCCACCCATCGGCCGGTCGGATCGTCACCACGGCGCGGAAGAGCGCCGGCGGCTGGTCGACCAGACCCCGTAGCTCGACGATGACCGCGTCCTGGGGATTGAATACCCCCGCACCGCCCATGTCGCACTCCAGGCGGCTGATGCCGGTCGCACCGTGGACACCCATGGCTGTGATTTCACGCGCCTGCGGCACTCGAGACAGCACCCAGCCCGACGCAATGTCGACGAAGTGCTGCCGATCCTCGGGTTTCGGAAGGAAGCTTGCCTGAGCCGTGACGAGACACTGTGCGGTCCGCCAGGCCTTATGCGGCGCCACAGCGGAATCTGGTTGGAGCAGGCACCCTGCGAGAACGATCGAGAGCGTCAACGTGCCGATCGTCACGAGGCGACTCATTCGGCGATGTCGACGACCAGTGCGCCAGCGGCGCGCTGGAGCTCCGCGGGCGACACCGAGAAGACGGCGTCCGGCAAGCCCGCGGCGGCCCACACGACGTCGAACCCGAGCAGCGCGCGGTCCATGAGCACCGACAGCGGCTGGGAGTGGCCCAGCGGTGGCACGCCGCCGATGGCGTAACCGGTCGCCGCGCGCGCCTCGTCGCCGGTTGCGCGTCGCACCGACGCAACATCCACGTCGAGCACGCCCCCCAGCCGCGCCACCGACAGCCGGTCCGCGCCGGAGAGCAGGGCCACGACGGGCACGTCGCCAGCAATGAACACGAGGGACTTCACGATCTGGGCGACGTCGCAGCCGACGGCACGAGCGGCATCGGTCGCCGTTCGGGTGCCTTCCGGGAAGCGCGTGACCGAGATGGCGAGGCCCGCATCGGCTGCGGCAGCCACGACGCGCGACACGTTGGCGTGCTCCATGAGGCCGATGATGACAGCCCTGTGCTAGGCTCATCGGACCAACCTGGGACGACAGGGGAGCGCGAAAGCGCTGAGAGTGCGGACCACCGCAGACCCTCGAACCTGATCTGGGTCATGCCAGCGCAGGGAGTTCGGTAGCGAAGCGCCGCAGCGCCTTCCTCTTGAGTCCATCAAGGACCGATGCAGTGGAGGCCGCCGTGCGCGCGGTGATCGTCGCCGGGGGTGACCCGGATCCAAGCGACGTCAGCTGGCTGACCGATGCCGGCCTGCTCGTCGCCGCCGACTCCGGCGCGTCCTGGCTCGACGAGCTCGGGATCACGCCCGACCTGCTGGTCGGCGACCTCGACTCTGTCGGAGAAGCGCTTGTCGACCGCCTCGCGGCGGCCGGCGTCACCATCGAGCGGCACGCGGCCGACAAGGACGAGTCGGACGCCGAGCTGGCGCTCGCCCGGGCGGTGGAGTCGGGCGCCGAGACGATCGTGATCCTCGGCGCGCTCTCCGGGGAGCGGCTGGACCACGAGCTGGCCAACCTGCTGCTCCTCGCCGACCCGGCGTGGCGTGGGCGCGACGTCCGCATCGTGCGTGGTACCACCAGCGTTCGTGCCCTGCACGGCGGGGAGTCGCTCGAGCTGACCGGCCAACCGGGCGATGTGGTCACGCTCCTGCCGGTGCGTGGCGACGCGCAGGGCGTCACCACCGACGGCCTGCGCTATCCCCTGGCCGACGAGGAGCTGCGCTTCGGGCGGTCCCGCGGGCTGTCCAACGTGGTGGAGCGGGCGGGGGCATCGGTCTGGTTGAAGAGCGGAACGCTGCTGGTGATCGAAAGCCGGGAGCAGGGAGAATGAGCATGAACCAGGAAGCGGCGCCGGCTGGCTGGCGCACGGTCGACATCGTGGTGGTCGCGGTCATCGCTGTCGCCTTCGGGGCAGTGTTCCAGGCGTGGAATGTCGTATGGGAGGCGGTGAGGCCCGCGTTCGCCGCCCTCCCGCCGCTGCAGGGGCTGATCTATGGCGTCTGGATGCTGCCGGCGGTGATCGCGCCGCTCGTCGTGCGCAAGCCCGGCGCGGCCCTGTTCGCCGAGCTCGTGGCTGCCAGCGCATCCGCGCTGTTCGGCGCGCCGTGGGGACTGCTGACCATCGTCTACGGCCTGGTCGAAGGCGGCGCGGCCGAACTCATCTTCGCGATGACCGGCTATCGCCGCTGGAACGTCGGCGTGGCAATCATCGCCGGGGCCGCGGCGGGCGTCGGCGGCGCGCTGCTCGACCTGGTGATGTACTACCCGAGCTGGGCGGCGAGCTGGCAGGTGACCTATGCGGTGCTGGTGACGGCAAGCTCGGCGGTCGTCGCCGGCCTGGGTGGCTGGCTGCTGACCCGGGCGCTGGCCGACACCGGCGTCCTGGCGCCGTTCCCGTCTGGGCGTTCGCAGCGCACGGTCTGAGCCGCCGCGCGCGCATCGGTCTGCTTTGATGGACCGATGAGGCCGGCGGCCAGCATCGAGGCGCGCGGCTGGGGCTGGCGGCACGCCGGCCGGCGCGAGTGGGCGGTGCGCGGACTCGACCTGCGCATCGAGGCGGGCGAGCGGGTCCTGCTGCTCGGCCCGTCAGGCGCCGGGAAATCGACGCTGCTGGCGGGGCTTGCCGGGCTGCTCGACCGCGCCGGCGGCGGCGAGTCCGAGGGGGAGCTGCTGGTGGGCGACGTGCGTCCGGCGGCCGCGCGCGATCGCGTCGGCATCCTGTTCCAGGACCCGGAGACGCAGCTCGTCATGGCGCGGGCCGGTGACGACGTCGCCTTCGGGCTGGAGAACCGATGCGTCGCGGCCGATGCGATTCCCGGGCGCGTGGACGCGGCGCTCGAGGCCGTCGAGTTCCCGTATCCGGTTGACCGTTCGACGGCGGCGCTGTCGGGCGGCGAGAAGCAGCGGCTGGCGCTGGCGGGAACGCTGGCTCTCGCGCCGTCGCTGCTGCTGCTCGACGAGCCAACGGCCAATCTGGATCCGTCGGGCGCTCGCGAGGTTCGCTCGGTGGTGGGGCGCGCGGTGGACAGGCTGGGCGCCACGCTGCTGATGGTTGAGCACCGGGTCGAGGCGGCGCTGCCGCTGGTCGATCGGGTCGTGGTGCTGGAAGCGGGCGGCGGGGTCGTGGCCGACGGCCGGCCGGCCGAGGTCTTCGCGACGGAGGGCGACCGGCTGGCCGAGGCGGGAGTGTGGGTTCCCGACGTCCCGCTGCCGTTGCCGCCGCGCCGCGCCCGCTCGACACCGCAGACGCTGCTGCTTGCCGAGCAGGCCGGATTCCGCTACCCCGGGGCGGAGGTGCCGGCGCTGGGTGGGGTCGACCTCGGCGTGCGCTCCTTCGAGGCCCTGGCCATCCTGGGTCCGAACGGCAGCGGCAAATCGACCTTGCTGCTGCTGCTCGCCGGGCTGCTGCGCCCGGGGAGTGGCGCGGTCGTCGCAGGCGAGGCGCTGCGCTCCGGGCACGGGCACGAGCCGATCTGGCGTTGGCCGGCGAGACGGTTGGTCGAGGCGATCGGCACCGTCTTCCAGGACCCCGAGCACCAGTTCCTGACCGGCAGCGTCCGCGAGGAGCTCGTGCTGGGTCCGATGCGCGCCGGGCTCGCGCGCCGAATCGCCGAGCGTCGGGCGGACGAGCTGCTCGAGCGGCTGCACCTCGACCCGCTGGCCGGCGCGAACCCGTTCACCCTGTCCGGGGGTGAGAAGCGGCGGCTGTCGGTCGCCACGGCGCTCGCCACCGCGCCGTCGATCCTGCTGCTCGACGAGCCGACGTTCGGCCAGGATCGACGAACGTGGATCGAGCTCCTGCAGCTGCTCGCGGCGCTGCGCGACTCCGGTCGCGGGGTCGGCTTCGTGACCCACGACCTCGACTTCGCCAGCGCGCTTGCCGACGCTTCCCTTCAGCTCTCCGGCGGGCATGCCACCGCCAGGACCGATGCAGCTCTTCACGCCGCTCACGCCTGACCCCACCGCGCCCCTGGCGCGAGCGAACGCCGTCGCCAAGCTTGCGGCGGCAGGCGTGCTGATGCTGGCATGCTTCCTGGCGGTCGACCTGCTCACGCCCGTGCTGATCCTCGCCGTGGAGCTGCTGGCCACGCTGTTCAGCGGGCTCTCGGCGCGTGCGCTCGTCGGCCGGGCCTGGCCGTTGCTGATCGGCGCGCTGGGGATCGGTCTCGCCAACGCGCTCTTCCCGGGCGAGGCTTCGGGGACGCTGTTGATCTCGTTCGGACCGATCCGGCTGACGACCGCCAGCCTGCTGACCGGCCTGGGATTGGCACTGCGCCTGCTCGGCATCGCGTTCGCCGGCGTGCTGGCCCTGGCAACCACCGATCCGACCGACCTGGCGGAATCGCTCGCCCAGCAGCTGCACCTTTCCCCACGCTTCGCCATCGGCGCACTGGCCGCCGTGCGCCTGCTGCCGCTCCTCGGCCAGGAGTGGCAGACGATCTCGCTGGCGCGCCGGGCACGTGGCGTCGATGCCGGCGGCTCGCCGGCCGCCGCCGTTCGGCTCTTCGCCGGGATGTTGCTGGCGCTGCTCGTCGCCGGCATCCGTCGCGGGACGCGCCTCGCCATGGCGATGGACGCGCGCGGCTTCGGCGCCCGCGACTGCCGGACGTGGTCACATCCGCAGCGGATGTCAGCCGGCGATTGGTGGCTGGTGGTGGGTGCGCTGGCCATCGCGGCCGGCGCGACCGCGGCGAGCGTGGCGATCGGCAGCTGGCGCTTCCTCTTCGGCTGACCACGTTCCGAAGCCCGCGGGTGTCGCCCGCGCCTGCCATCCGGAGGAATTGATGGTCGATCTATCGCCTGTCGCGCACATTCCGGGGACTCAGCCCCGCGAAGGTCCTCCCGCGACGACAACGCGCCGGCGCCTCGCGCGACTGAGCGCTCAGGGGTGGGACTGAAACGGCTCCAGCCAGGTCGGCTCGTGCGCGGCGCCGACGTACCGCGCGGGATCGAACGGGGCCAATGACAACGTGCGCGCGGCGCCCGACGCGATCAGCTCCCCGAGCAGCATGCCCATGACCGGCGCGTACGGCAGCCCGTGGCCGGTGAAGCCGCAGGCCAGGTAGCCGCCGGGCATCGGCCGACCGTCGGGATCCGGCAACCAACCGACCATCGGGATCTCGAGCGAGGCGAAGTCGAGCAGTCCCGCCCACGAGCGCACGATGCGCACGTCGCGCAGCGCTGGATGCAGGCGGCCGAGCAGCCCCGCCAGCAGCGGCGGCATGTGCGGGCGCACCAGCATCGAGTACGAGCCGATCCCCATCTCCTCGTCGGCCACCGCGAACCCGCCGATCAGCACCTCGCCGGTGCGCATCTGGCGCCAGTACTCGTTGCAGCTGTTCGTCTCGAAGCCCGGGCGCAGCATCGGCGGCAGCTGCTCGGTGACGAGGACGTGCTCGCGGATGGGCGTCAGGTTCTGACCGATGCCTCCGACGAGCGCCGGCGTCCAGGCATTCGTCGCCACGAGCACCGCGTCCGCGGCGACCTCGCCGGCGGACGTCGCCACGCCGGTCACGCGGCCACCACGAAACAGCAGGCGCTCGACGCGCACGCCGGTGACCACGGTGGCGCCCCCGCGAGCGGCCGCTTCGAGCAGGCCATAGACCAGGCGGAACGGGTTCAGCTTCCCGTCGCGCGGCGTCCACTTGGCGGCGAGGACCTGTGACACGTCGATCGCCGGCGCCAGCTCGCCGAGCTCGTTGGTGTCGATAACGCGCACGTCGAGACCCTCGGCAGTCTGGGCGGCGGCCATGGCCCGACCATGCGCCAGTTCACCCTCGGTCATCAGCAGGTCGAGCGAGCCGAAGCGGTCCCACTCGATCCCGCCGGGCAGCTCGGCGTCGAGCTCCTCGAGCAGGTCGAGCGAACGGCAGGTGTAGTCCAGGATCGAGCGACCCTCGGCCTGCTGGACGAGCGCGGTGACGCGCGGGAAGTGGCCGCCCAGCCCAGCCAGCGCCATCCCCGCCAGCCGTCCGCTGGCCCCCGATGCCGGCGCGTTGGCCTCGATGACCAGTGGCCGCATCCCGACCTGCGTCAGCCGGTACGCCGCCGACGCGCCGGCCATCCCGGCGCCGACCACCACCACCTCGGCGTGGCGCGGCAGCTCGGCGGCCGGCGAGGGCGTGAAGGGAACCGCCTCCGGCGGTGGCGCGAAGCGCGGCATCCGGTCGAGTGTACCCTCGCGCCATGCCGAGATCGGAGGAGGTCACCTTCAGCGCCGGCGAGATCGAGCTCGCCGGCACGCTGACCCTGCCCGACGACCCGCCCGCGCCGGAGGCGCCGGGCCGCTACCCGAACGTCGTGCTGCTCGCCAGCTGGCTGCCGCGCGACCGGGATGGCGCCTACGACCGTATCGGTCAGCCGACCTGGTTCGGCCATGGACCGATGGGGGTCGACGAGGACGCCCTGCTCCATCGACTGGCCGATGCGCTGGCGGCGCACGGCGTCGCCAGCCTGCGCTACGACAAGCGCGGGTGTGGCGCATCGGGCGGCTCATGGGCCGATGCCGACCTGTTCACGCTCATCGACGACGTGCGCGATGCCCTCGGCTGGGTGCGTTCGCGACGCGACCTCGACCTGCGGCGGACCGGCCTGGCCGGCCACGGCGAGGGCGTCGGGCTGGCGCTGAGCGTGGCGATCAGCGATCCGGCGGTCGGGGCATTGACGCTGATCGGCGGGTCGGCGAGATCGTTTCGCGACGCGCTGCGGCGCGCGGTGGCCGAGCGGGCTCGGACCGGCTGGGACCGCGACCAGCCGCTGGTCGTGGCCCTGGACCGTGCCGCCGAGGAGCTGATCGAGCGGGCAGACCGCGGCGAGCGTGGCTTCGAGCTGCCGATCCCCGGCGGACAGCGCGCGACGCTCTCGCTGGCCTGGTGGGAGCAGGCATTCCGCACCCCGCCGCTGGCACTGGCGACCATGCTGCATCGGTCCGTGGCGCTGGTCCACGGGGAGCTGGATGCCTGGGCGGATCCGGCGGAGAGCCGGCTGCTCGAACGGTTCCTGCTCGAAGGAGGCAACCAGCCGTCGCTGCGGGTCGTGAGCGGGGCGCGGCACGAGCTGGCCGAGGCGCCGGACGGAGTGATCGACGAGATCGCCGCCGACCTTGCAGCGCGGCTCCTGCCCCGCGAGCTGCCGCCGGTGCTCCTGGCGATCGAGGGCAGCGAGTGATCGCGCCGGAGGGACGCCGTCGATGCGCCGTGACCGGCAGATTTCCGTCACGTGCGAGTTAGGCTGCTGAACCCGGCGTTGTCGCCGGCGAGCAGGCATGCGCACGCTCGCACCGGCTCAGCGGGCGCCTCGAATTCGCCTTCTACGCGCCTAATTCCTGCCTGACAGGAATCTGTCAGCGAATCCGGCGCGCGCCGCGCTAATTCCACCCTGGCAGGAATCTGCCAACGAATCCGTTGTGCCTCGACCCGCAATCGACCTGCGCCGCCACGCCTCGTCCTGCGCAACCGGGCTAGGATTGACGGCATGACACAGCAGACAGAAGTGACCCGCCGTCTCGAGGCGGGCGAGCGGGCACCCGAATGGAGCATGACTGCCGACGACGAATCGACGGTCAGCAGCGACGCCCTCGCCGGCGAGCGGTACGTCCTCTACTTCTACCCCAAGGACGACACCCCCGGCTGCACGAAGCAGGCGTGCGGCATCCGCGACAACATCGGCCGCGTGACCGCTACGGGCGTGAAGCTGTTCGGGGTGTCGCCGCAGAGCGTGAAGAGCCATCAGAAGTTCCGCGACAAGTACGCGCTGCCGTATCGCCTGCTGGCCGATGATGACCACCGCGTCGCCGATGCGTTCGGCGTCTGGATCCAGAAGTCCTTCGCCGGCAAGAGCTATTACGGCAACGAGCGCAGCACGTTCGTCATCGGTGCGGACGGCGTGATCGAGCACGTGCTGGCGAAGGTGAAGCCCGAGGAGCACGTCGACCAGCTGCTCGAGGTGCTGGCGGCGTGAACGGGCACCAGGACCGGACGAACGTCATCGTGTCGATTGCCGTCGTCGTGGTTCTGCTGCTGATCGTGGCGGCGGTACTCGGTCTGATGATGTTGCTGAAACCGTTCTAGGCCACCGATGCTCTGGGTCGTTCTTGCCGTCGTCCTCGTCGCCTGGTTGGCCGGCCTGCTGCTGCAGATCGGCCCGATCGTGAACCTGCTGCTGGTGATCGCCGCGATCCTGCTGGTGGTGCAGGTGCTCAACGAGCGCGAGGCCTAGCAACGGTTCGCTCGCCGGGCTGGCATGCGATGTGCGTTCGAGTCTCGCATAACCGAAAGGAGGCTCGAACCGGATGCTGTGGACGATCATCGTCATCCTGCTGGTTCTGTGGCTGCTCGGGCTGATCACGGGGGCAGTGGGAAACCTCATCTGGATCCTGCTGGTGATCGCCGCGATCGTGCTGCTCTATCAGCTGATCACCGGCCGCCGCGCGGTCTGACCCTCGCCCATTCGCGTCACGCCACAGCGTGACGATCGCGTCGTTGCTCGCTCGTTCCGGTCGTGCCCGGCCGGGGCGGGCGAGCAGCCCTATTCGAGCAGCGGGGCTGATCTCGGGCCTGCCTCCGACGCGGGCGGCAGCGTCGAGATCGTTGCCCCTCCCACGCGACACCCGAGCTGTCACGAGCATCGGCTACCCTTGGGCGCGGTGCCGTCGATCCAGCCGTTCCGCTTCCTGCACACCGGCGATCTCCACCTCGACAGCCCGTTCGAGGGGATCAGCGCCGACGCGCCTGCCGACATCGTGGCGACCCTCCGACAGGCGACGACCGCGGCCTGGCGCAATGTCGTCCAGGTGGCGATCGCCGAGCGGGTCGACTTCGTGGTCATCGCCGGGGACGTCTTCGAGAATCGCAGCCCGACGCTGCTGGGACAGACCCGTTTCCGTGACGGTCTGGCCGAGCTCGCCGAGCAGGGCATTCCGAGCTTCGTGGTGCACGGCAACCATGATCCGCTCGACGGCCATTCGTGGTCGCCCAGCCTGGCATTTCCGTCGCTGACGCATCGGTTCGGTACCAATGCGGTCGAGGCGGTGCCGGTCATGCGCGACGGCCGGGAGCTCGCACGGGTGTACGGGCGGAGCTTCGACCGGGCTGCGGTGACCGCCAACCTGGCGGCCGGCTTCCGGCGTGATGCCGACGCCCCGTTCGCCATCGGCCTGCTGCACACCAACGTGGGGGACCGGCCGGGGCACGGCAATTACGCGCCATCATCGGTCGAGGACCTGCGTGCGTCGGGGATGGACTACTGGGCGCTCGGGCACATCCACAAGCCGGGGATCGTCATCGATCGCCAGCCGCTGGCCGCCTACTGCGGCATCCCGCAGGGCCGCGATCCCGGCGAGACGGGCGCGCGAGGCTGCTGGCTGGTCGAGGTCGATGGCAGCGGCACGCCGTCGGCACGCTTCATCGAGACCGATGCGGTTCGCTGGCTCCATCTCGAGCAGTCGATCGAGTCACTCGGCGACGACGAGTCGCTCAACCGCGTCCTCCGATCACGCCTGGCCGATGCGGTGGCCGATGCCGGCCGTCGCTCGTTGGTGGTGCGCGTTCATCTCACGGGACGCGGCCCGCTGCACGCCCACCTGCGGCGCTCCGGCTACCTCGCCGACCTGCGCGAGCTGCTCAACGACGAGGCGACCGCCACGCTGCCATTCGCCTGGGTCGAGTCGATCCGCGACGCCACGCGGCCGCAGGTCGACCTCGCGGCGCGGCGCGCCACGCCCGACTTCGTCGGCGACTTCCTGCGGACCGCGCAGGCCGCGAGACGTGCCGAGCGCACGACCGATCCGGACGAGCACGATGCCTGGCTGGCCACGCTTCGCGGCGCGGTGGCGCCGCTCTTCGACGACGCGCCACGTGGGCGCAAGCACCTCGGCGGCGCCCGCCCGGACGATGCGGCGCTGTTCGGGGAGCTGCTCGACGAGGCGGAGGTGCTCGCGCTCGACCTGCTGCTCGCCGCGGAAGAGGAGCGCTAGGCGGATGCGCATCGAGCGGATCGAGCTCGACGGATTCGGCCGCTTTGCGGACGCCGAGTGGACGCTGAACGAAGGCATGACCGTCCTGCTCGGCGCGAACGAGGCCGGCAAGACGACGCTGCTCAACGCCGTCCGCGCGCTGCTGTTCGGCTTCGAATCGACTCGCGATGGCCGGACGTGGTACCCGGCTCTCGCCGGCGGCCGGCGTGGCGGCCGGCTGTGGCTGCGCACCGCTGACGGCCAGCGCTGGCGTGTCGAGCGCCACGGCGAGCGCGGCGGCGTCGGCGCGCTGGTGGTCGAGGCGCCGAACGGCAACCTCGGCGGCCAGGAGGAGCTGAACCGGCTGTTGGGTGGCGCCGACCGCGACCTGTTCAACAACATCTTCGCCTTCGGCCTGGGCGAGCTCGAGGCGTTCAGCAGCCTTTCCGGCGAGGGCGTCCGCAGCCGGATCTACGGGGCGGGCAGCGGCCTCGGAGGCACGAGCGTCGTCGACATCGAGCGCCGCCTGCGGGCCGAGCAGGAGGCGTCCTACAAGCCGCGTGGCAGCGAGCAGACGCTCGCCAAGCTGCTTGGCCGGATGGAGGAGCTGCGCGGCACGGTCGCGACGCTCGAGCAGCAGCCGGCGACGTACGAGGCGGCTCGCGCCGAGCTCGCCACGCTGCAGGGGAACCGTGCCGAGCTGCGCGACGAGCGCCGCCGGGTCGTCGAGCGGCGCGAACACCTTCGTCGCGTGCTCGACGCCCAGCCCGCCGCCGCGCGGCTGACGACGCTCGAGCGCTCGCTCGCGGAGTCGGATCCGGCGCTCGACAGCTTGCCCGACGACGCGGAGGCGCAGCTCGACCGGTTGCTCCAGGCGCGCGACGCGGCCTCCGCCACGCTGGCAAACGTCGACGAGCAGCTCGCCGACGCCGAGCGACGCCGCGGCCTGATCGCCATCGACCAGGCGCTGCTTGCGGAGGGCGCCGAAATCGAGGCGCTGCGCGACGAGCGGCTGGCGCACGAGGCGCGAACTGCGGACCGCGAAGCTGCGACCGCGGCCGCCAAACGGCTCGACGGGGAGCTGCGTGATCTGCTGCAGCGGATCGGCGTGGTCGACGAAGCGCAGGCGTTGGCGCTCGACGACTCGATTCCTTCGATCCAGGCAGTTCGCGACATGGAAGCACGGCTCGGGACCACCTCGGCGGCGGCTGACCGCCTGGGCGCGCGCGTCGACTCGGCGCGCCGCGACCTGGCGAACGCCGAGGCCGAGCTGCCGGCCGACGAGGCGGATGCTGAGCAGGTGGCCGCACGCCGGCGGGCCGTGGCCGCGCTCGTCGATCTGCGCGTCGAGGCCGCCATGCTCCAGGAGCGGGAGCGCGTCGGGACGAGCGCCGGACGGCTGCCGTCGTGGCTGCTCCCCGCGGCGGCAGGAGTGCTGACCTTCGCGGTCATGGCGCTCGGCGCAACGATCCTCGGGATCCAGCCGTGGGGGACCGCCGTTGGCCTGTTCGTTGCCGCGGCCGCGGCCGTGGTCGCTCGGGCGACGCGGCGCTCGTCGGCTGGGATCCCCGGCGGCCCGGCACTCGACCTGCGCTCGCTGGCGGCGCGGCGGCGCGCCCTCCTGGCCGATGCCAATCTGCCGGCGGACGCCGACGACGCGGCGATCTCCGCGGCGGCCGAGGAGCTTGCCATGTGGCAGGCCGCGCTTCGCTCCTCCGAGGCGCAGCGGGCCCGGCTGGCCGAGCGGCGCGCCTCCCTCGAGCGGCTGGAAGCCGAGCTGCGCGACGCCGCCGAGGCGCGTGACGACGCTCGACGGTCGTGGGCCGCGTGGCTCGAGGGCCACCTACTGGCGACGGATCTCTCGCCCGACGCCGCACGCCAGGTCTTGGAAGCGGTGGCGAACGTTCGCCGCCTGGCCCGGCAGCGGGACGAGCAGCACGAGCGCGCGGCTGCCATCGGCGATGCTGCGGCCGCCTACGACGCTCGCCTCGACGCGCTGCTCGGGCGCCTCGGACGCCCGGCGGGCACCGATGCAAGCCTTCGCCCGTCGACCGTCGTCGCCCTCGCGACCGAGCTGCAGGAGACGGTCGCAGCCAGGCAGCGTGCCGCCGACCTGGAGGCCGGCCTCGCCGACCTCGGCGCCCGCCGCGTCCGGCTGGTCGCGGCGGCCGAAGCAGCTGACCGTGCGCTATCCGACCGGCTGGCGGACTGGAACGCGACGGACCCGGATCAGCTTCGGACCGCGGCACGGGCCGCCGCGCAGCGCCGGTCGCTCCGGCAGGCGATCGCCCAGGAGACCGCCACGCTCGTTGCGCTCGCCGGCAGCGAGGCGGCCGTCACGACGCTGCTGGCAGAGGCATCGGCCGGCGATCCCGCGAGCCTGGAGGCGCAGCTGACGGATGCGGCGACCGACGCCGATCGGCTGGAAGCCGCCGAATCTGAGGCGCTCACGCGCGAGGGCGAGCTGCGCAACGAGATCGCTCGGCTGGAGACGAGCGACGAGCTCGGTGCGGCGCGGCAGGAGCTGGCCGTGCTGCAGGGACGTGCCGAGGAGGAGTCGCGGCAATGGGCCGTTCGGGCGATCGCCCTGGCGCTGCTCTCCGAGACGCGTCAGCGGTACGAGCGCGAGCGCCAGCCGCAGGTCGTCCACGATGCCCAGCGCTTCTTCGCCTCGATCACCGACGGTCGCTACGCGCGGATCGTGGCGCCGCCGGGCGAGTCGAATGTCCGCGTCGAGCCCGAGTCCGGTTCGCCGCGCACCACCGAGGAGCTGAGCAGAGGCACCGCCGAGCAGCTCTACCTGGCGTTGCGCTTCGGGCTGATCGAGCAGTTCGCGCGCAACGCCGAGGGCCTTCCGGTGGTGATGGACGACATCCTCGTGAACTTCGATCGGCAGCGCGCGACGCGTGCGGCCCGTGCCATCCGCGACCTTGCCACTCGCCACCAGATCGTCTTCTTCACCTGCCATCCGCAGACCGCCGAGCTGCTCGATCCCGACGGCGTGGCGACCCTGCGCCTCGACTGAGCGATCCCCGGGACGAGGCCGCTCCGGCTGCTAGCATCCGCCGCAGACCGATGCCCAACGACCGCCTGCCCACCCCCGAACGCGTCCTGGTCGTCGCCGCGCATCCGGACGACATCGAGTTCGGGGCGGCGGGCACCGTCGCGCGCTGGATCGACGAGGGAGCGACGGCCCATTACCTGGTCGTCACCCGCGGCGACAAGGGGAGCGACGATCCATCGGTCGACGTGGCGGAGCTCGCGGTGCTGCGCGAGCGGGAGCAGCGCGCCGCCGCCGCCGAGATCGGCGTATCGGGCGTCGACTTCCTCGATGAGCCGGACGGCCAGGTGGAGGCGAGCCTGCGGCTGCGCGAGCGGATCACGTACGCGATCCGCGCCCTGCGTCCCGAGGTGGTGATGACCCACGACCCGACCGTCCTGTTCGTCAACAACGAGTGGGTCAACCATCCCGACCACCGCGCCGTCGGGCAGGTCACCGTCGACGCCGTCTTCCCGACGGCCCGCGACCCGCTGAACTTCCGCGAGCACCTCGACCGCGGGCTCGAGCCATGGAAGGTTGCCGAGCTGTTCATGTGGTCGACTAACGAAGCGAACCAGATCGTCGACATCTCCGACACGCTCGACCGCAAGATCGCGGCGCTCGAGC
This sequence comes from Candidatus Limnocylindria bacterium, assembly GCA_035708065.1. Classification (GTDB taxonomy): domain Bacteria; phylum Chloroflexota; class Limnocylindria; order QHBO01; family QHBO01; genus JAICUY01. Next base: position 47,494 of record DASSTC010000029.1, read on the forward strand.
AGCATCGCAGCCAGTTCCGTGACTTCCCCGAGACGGCGCGCTGGCTGCGCCGCCGCTCCGAGGAGCTCGGCGAGCGCGCCGGCTACCGGGCCGCCGAGGGATTCCGACGGGTGATGCTGGCGCGATGAGGCGTCTGGCTGCCGTTCGAGTGCTCGCCACGTCGCTCGTCGTCGCGCTGCTCGCCACCGCGTGCGGCCCGACGCAGCCGACGCCGACCCCATACCCGAGCGGGCCGCCCCCGGCCTCGCCGAACGCCGCGCGCGAGATGGCCGACGCCTTCGTCGCCGCCTGGAGCCGTGGCAACTACGACGCGATGTGGCAGATGCTGGCGCCCGCCGACCGCGCCCGCCACTCGAGGGCCGAGTTCGCGGCGCTCTACAGGCAGTTCGCCGACCTCGTACGCCTCACCGACCTGACGGCGACGAGCGGGACGCCCGAGCCGATCGCGCTGCCGCCGCAGCCACGTCCCGACGACTTGCCGCCACCCTCGCCGACACCGGCGCCCGCGTCGAGCGGGTCCGCCGGCGCCGCGCCGACGCCAACCGCCTCGCCGGGGCCGTCCGGCCCACCGCCGGTGTTGCCCGGGCCGGTGCCCGGCATCGGCGTGCCGCTGCGGCTCTCGCTGACCACCGACGTGTTCGGTGCCGTGAGCCTGGACCGGGAGCTGCCGTTCAGCGAGGGCGCGAATGGCTGGCAGGTGCGCTGGAGCCCGGCGCAGCTCTTCCCCGAGCTCGGCGACGCCGGCACGCTGAAGCTGAAGCGAACACTGCCCTTCCGGGGAAAGATCGTATCGGTCTCCGGCGACGTCTTTGCCGAGACGCGCAAGGATGGCGCGCGGGTCTACCCGCAGGAGTGGCTGGCGGGCCAGACGATCGGCTACGTCGGCGAGGTCACCGCCGAGGATCTCGACACGCTGTCGGCGAAGGGCTATCGCGCCGGCGACGTCATCGGTCGGTCGGGCCTGGAGGCAGGTGCGGAGGACCTGCTGCGCGGCCAGCCGGGCTTCGTCCTCAGCGCCGTCCCCGCCGAGGGTGACGCCGTGACCGTCCTCGAGAAGCAGATGGTTCCGGGCGCGGATGTCACGATCACCATCCGTCCCCGGCTGCAGGCAACTGCCGAGGCGGGCCTGCGCGTTCATCCCAACGGCGCCACCGTGGCGCTCGACCCGGCGACCGGCGACGTCTGGGCGCTGGCCAGCGCCCCGGCGTTCAACCCCAACTCGATGACGATCGGCACCACGCTCGGCGGCGCGAAGCTGGCCCGCGGAACCCAGGCGCAGCGCCTGAACCGTGCCGTGCTGGGGACCTACCCGGCGGGCTCCTCTTTCAAGCCGTTCACCCTGGCCGCGGCCCTGGAGACCGGCGTCGCGACGCCGCAGAGCCGCGTCGCCTGCCCGCCGACCTGGCCTTTCTCGAGCGACTTCACCGCGCACAACTACAAGGACCACTCGCTGCCGGGCCTGGTGACCCTCGTCCAGGCGATGGCTTTCAGCTGCAACACGACTTACATGCCGCTCGCCCTGGAGGTCTATCGCAAGGATCCGACGGCGTTGACCGAGCTGCTGCGTGACTTCGGCTTCGGTTCCAAGACCGGGATCCAGCACCTGGCCGAGGCGGCGGGCGTCGTTCCGGACGACAGCTACCTGTCGAAGCTCGACCCACCGCGCGAGTACGGCGCCTTCGACCAGATCCAGCTTGCGATCGGGCAGGGCCTCTACGTCGGCACGCCGCTGCAGCTGGCGAATGCCTACGCGGCGATCGCCGACGGCGGCACGCGCTGGGTGCCACGGCTGGTCACCCAGGCCACCCTGCCCGACGGCACGGTCGTCGAGACGATCGATCCCACGGTCGCCACGAAGCTGCCCGTCACGCAGAAGCACCTCGACTACATCACGGAGTCGCTGAAGGGCGTCGTGAACCTGTCGTATGGGACGGGCTTCCCGGCGTTCCGTGGCTTCGGCATCCCGGTCGCCGGCAAGAGCGGCACGGCCGAGACCGGCACTCCCGATCCGCACGCCCTCTTCCCGGCGTTCGCGCCGGCGGACAAGCCGGAGATCGTGGTCGCGACGATCCTGGCCTACGTGCCGCTCGGCACCGGAGGCGATCGGGCCGCGCCGCTGGTCCGCCAGGTCATGGCGCGCTACTTCTCGAGCCGATGACCGCGCCGCGCGGCATGGTTCTCGCTCGTGTCGACGAAGGCGCGGCCAGCGTCCGCCGAGCGCGCCCGATCTTTGACACGCCGAGCGCGGGGCGGGTAGCATCGGTCAGCCGCTCCTTCGACCTGTTGTCTTCGCGTGGAACCCACCTGGAGAGCGACCGTCAACGCCCGTGATCTCTGAGAATGCGATTCCGCTGAGGTTCCAGACCGCCGAGGTCGGCGTCGACTGGCTTCAGTGCAACATCGAGTGCCAGGAAGGCTGCCCGGTCAACACGAACTGCCGCGGCTACCTGATGCTGGCCGCCGAGGGCCGGTTCGAGGAGGGCTACATCCTCGCGCGCGACCCGAACCCGGTGGCGGCCATCTGCGGCTACGTGTGCAGCCATCCCTGTGAAACCGCGTGCCGCCGCGCCGACATCGACAAGCCACTCTCGATCCGCGCCATGAAGCGCTTCCTGGTCGACTGGCATTACAGCAACAACATGCCGGACAACGTGCAGGTCATGCCCGCCACGGGCAAGACCGTGGCGGTGATCGGCGCCGGTCCCGCCGGGCTCAGCGTGGCGAAGGAGCTCGCCACCTACGGCCACGAGGTGCATGTCTATGACGCGCTGCCGTCCGGCGGCGGGACCACGCTGATTGGCGTGCCGGCCTTCCGCCTGCCGCGCGACGTGATCGAGCTCGACGTGAACTGGGTGGCCAAGCACGGCGTGCAGTTCCACTGGAGCGTCGAGATCGGCCGCGACATCACCATGGACCAGCTCCGCGAGCGCCACGACGCGGTCGTGGTGGCGACCGGCTGCATGTTCCCGGTGGCCATGAACGTCCCCGGCGAGGAGTCCGAGGGCGTCATCTACGGGGTCGACTTCCTGAAGCGCGCGAACCTGGGCCAGGAGCAGTGGGTCGGCGAGCACGTGGTCGTCGTCGGCGGCGGGTACACCGCCATGGACTCGTCGCGCACGGCACTGCGCCTGGGCGCCAAGACGAGCACGATCGTCTACCGCCGCGGCCCGGAGGAGATGGTGGTCGACGAGGAGGAGCAGCACGAGACCCTCTTCGAGGGCGTCCAGTTCGAGTTCTTCGCTTCGCCGGTCGACATCGTCGCCGGACCGGATGGGCACGTCTCCGGGATCACGTTCCAGCGCACCCAGCTCGGCGCGCCGGACGCCACCGGCCGCCGTTCGGCGGAGCCGATCCCCGGCAGCGAATTCACGGTTCCCTGCGACATGGTCATCCCGTGCACCAGCCAGGCGTCGGACAACAACGTGCTCGGCGAGTACGGCGCGCACCTGAACCGCCACCTGGGCGTCACCGACCCGCGCAGCGTGCTCGAGGGCGGATCGGTCTCCAGCTGGCGCACGCCGCCGCTGAATGGCTCGACCCCGACCGATGCGGACGGCAACAAGCTCAACGACCTCGCCTTCAACATGAAGCGGGGCAATGTCGTCACCAACGCCGATACGTTCCAGACCAGTGTCGACGGCATCTTCGCCTGCGGCGACTTCGTCACCGGCCCGGCCACGATCATCGAGGCGGCCGGCCGTGGCCGATCCACCGCTCGCTCGGTGGATCGCTGGCTCGCCGGCGTCCGCGGCGCCGACCTGGAGGAGCTGCCGGTCATCAATCGCGCGACGGTCACCGTGGCGCTCGAGCACGACATGCCACCGAACTACGAGGCGATCGAGCGACAGCACATTCCCATGGCGCCGCCGGAGCTGCGCCGGGACTTCACCAGCCTGGTCGAGGTCGGCTACGACAGCCGCAGCGCGATCGCGGAGGGCAGCCGCTGCCTGCAGTGCAATCACAACATCGCGATCGATGGGCCACGCTGTATCCTGTGCGGACTCTGCGCCGACGTCTGCCCCGAGGGCGTGATCTACATGATCGACAAGGCGCAGGTCGGCGGCGACGACCCGGAGATCGATCTCTTCCAGTCGTGGCCACGCGGGATTGCCATGATCATCGACGAGGAGCGTTGCATCCGCTGCAACCTCTGCGTCGAACGATGCCCGGTCAACTGCATCACCATGGATCGGCTCGAGCTTGAGCGATTCACGCCGGACGGGAAGGTTCTGTTGGAGAGCTACAAGGACAACGTTCTGGGGCAGATCGGCCAGGAGGCTGGTCCGGTGGTGGAGCGATGAGCGTTCCCGGCCCGGGCGACCTGGTCCGTTACGTCAAGTCCTCGCAGGTATGGCGCAGCCTCTTCCGGCAGCCCTATCCGACGACGAGCCGCACGCGCTCGCTGGCCGTCTTCAACAACGTCTTCCTGCACCTGCACCCGGTGCGCGTCAAGCGGCACGCCGTCCGGTACACGTACACGTTCTGCCTGGGCGGGATCAGCTTCTTCCTGTTCCTGGCGCTGACCGTCACCGGCCTGTACCTGATGTTCTTCTACGTGCCGTCGGTGAGCCGCGCCTACCAGGACATCCAGGCGATCTCGACATCGGTCGCCTTCGGCGATCTCGTGCGCAACATGCATCGCTGGGCGGCGCACCTCATGGTGCTGACCGTCTTCCTGCACATGATCCGCGTCTTCTACCACGGCGCCTACAAGCCGCCGCGCGAGTTCAACTGGGTCATCGGCGTCGTGCTGCTGCTGCTGACCCTGCTGCTCAGCTTCACCGGCTACCTGCTGCCGTGGGATCAGATCGCCTTCTGGGCCATCACCGTCGGTACGCAGATGGCGCAGTACGCACCGCTGCTGGGTTCGCAGACGAGCTTCTTCCTGCTGGGCGGCATCGAGGTCGGCCAGAACACGCTGCTGCGCTTCTACGTGCTGCACGTCATCTTCCTGCCGCTCATCGCCGCCATCCTGATGATCGTCCACTTCTGGCGCATCCGGAAGGACGGCGGGATCTCGGGGCCGGTCTAGGCACATGACCATCGAGAAGCGACCGAACGCCACCGCCGACAAGAACGCGCCGAGCCAGGCGCCGGCACGCGCACCGCTGGCCGAGCCGACGCTGCCTGGCCCGAAGCTTCCGGGCCCGCCCGGGGTGCCCGGCACGGAGCGCTTCCGCCTGCTCGCCTACGTCAAGCAGGAGTCGATGGTCCGCGTCGACAAGCGACCGGACGAGACGGTGCTGGTCTGGCCACACCTCCTACGGGCCGAGTTCCTCATGGCGGCCCTGATCAGCGCGCTGCTGGTGATCGCCTCGTTCCTCATCAAGGCGCCCCTCGAGGAGATGGCCAACGCCGGCGTCACGCCGCACGTCGCCAAGGCACCGTGGTACTTCCTCGGCCTGCAGGAGATCCTCAGCTACTTCAACCCGACGGTCGCGGGCGTCATCGTGCCGACGTTCTATCTCGCTGGCCTCGCGATCATCCCGTTCGTCGACCGCTCCCCGTACAAGGCGGCCCGCGACCGCAAGCTGATCTGGATCTTCTTTCTGACACTGATGATCACCGGCCTGCTGGTGACGTTCATCGGCTCGTTCTTCCGCGGCCCGGGATGGAACTGGGTCTGGCCATGGGAGGGGCTCTTCTTCAACCTATGACCACGCACACCTCCTACGGCGAGGTCCACGGACCGAACGTCGGCGAGATCAGCCGCCGCAGCTTCATGCGACGCATGCTGGGGGTCGGCATGGGCCTCCTCAGCCTCGAGTTCCTCGGCGGGACGCTCGCCTTCCTGTGGCCGAACCTGACCGGTGGCCTCGGCGGCCAGATCGAGATCGGCACCGCCGCGGACATCAACTCGCAGCAGCCAGCCTGGAAGACCGGCGAGCCGTACATCTACACCAAGGCGCGCCTCTTCTTCGTCAACGTGCCGGCCGCGAAGTCACTGGTCGACGGCTCGAACCAGACGGTCGAGGACCCCGGCGACAAGATCTCGCCCGATCTGGAGCCGGCCGACCGCTCCGTCCTGGCGCTGTATCGCAAGTGCCCGCACCTCGGCTGCCAGATCCCGCAGCTGTGCGACAAGAGCCACTGGTTCGAGTGCCTGTGCCACGGCAGCAAGTACACCGTGCTCGGCGAGAAGCGTGACGGTCCGGCGCCGCGCGGCATGGACCGCTTCGACGTGACCATGAACGGCGACGTCTACACGGTCGATACCTCGAAGATCGTCACCGGCCCGCCGATCGGCACCGCGACGTTCGACAGCCGTGGCCCCGGCGACATGCAGCACTGCACGGGCTGAGCGGGATGCGACTCAAGACGCTTGGCGTGTTCGTCGTCACCCTGCTCGCCCTGTTCACCCTGTTCTACTGGATGACCGATGGGCCACGTCGCGCGGAGGCGACCACGACCCAGGAAGACGAGCTGCTCAACTACGGCAAGGTCGTCTTTGCCAACGACCCGGCCAATCCGGCGTCGGCCGGCTGCGCGCGCTGCCACGGCGACGACGGCAAGGGCGGCAAGGTGCCCAACGATCCCAACGGCGCCATCGCGCCGAACCTGCACAGCGCAAGCATCGCCAGCAAGCTGAAGGTCAATCCCGACTACGTCCACTTGGCGGTGAGCTACGGCGGCGTGGTCGTTTCCGGCAACGTCAACTCGCCGATGCCCGCCTGGAGCACCGACGTCGGCGGCCCGCTGACGGTCCAGCAGATCGACGCCGTCGTCGCACTGGTCACGAGCTGGGCCGAGGCTGCGCCGCCCGCTCCGGCGGAGGTGCCGAACACCGCCGAGGCCGGGCAGCAGGTGTACAACTCGTCCGGCTGCGCCGGCTGCCACGGCGCACAGCTCGAGGGTGGCGTCGGCCCCGACCTGCAGACCATCGGCAGCCAGCTGGTCACCGAGAACCTGCCCGTTCCGCCGTCCGGGCTCGACCAGATGAAGGCGGACTACGCCGCGGATCCGAAGGACTTCCTCGACAAGTGGATCCGGGACTCGGCGAACAACTACAACAACGGCACGCCGACCGGCATGCCGCCGCATCCGCCGGACCAGATGAGCGACTCGCAGCTGCAGGCGCTCATCACCTTCCTGATGGAGCAGAAGTAGTGAGCGTCTACCGGCCCAGCCGCCAGCAGGGCGTCTTCGAGCGGCCGATCGCCTTCGCCGACGACTTCATGAACTGGATGCTGTACGGCAAGGAGACCTGGCTCGTCGCGCTGCTCAAGGGCGTGCCGCTGTTCATCTACGTCTACTTCCTGCTGACGTACGTGCCGAACTACGTCTACTACCTCGTGACGCAGTACATCCCCTTCCTGAAGTTCAGCGAGGACGTCGGCTTCCTGATCGCCATGTCGGTAGCCGGCGGCAACTTCGTGGTGCTCATCATCCTGGCGCTGTGGACCCAGGGCGCTCGCGGCCGCCGCGGCTTCGCGTGGAGCCTGATCCGCATCCTCGACCTGCTGCAGTACGTCGGCATCGTGCTGCTGCTCAGCCCGCTGCTGCTCTTCAACCTCGGTGGGGGAACGTTCGTGCCGACCACGCCGGCACAGGCCGAGAACCCGTTCCCGCTCCAGGCGCTGGTCCTCGGCGCGATCGGCTTCGTCATCGGGCTTGCGGCGCTCGGCTACATGTACCTCGAGTACCGGCGCGTCACCGCGAGCGACGCGCGGGCGGCGGAGGCGGCCTCCCGCTCCGCGGCGCTCACCACCGGCTGATCGCACCCGACGTCCGGCGGCTCCTGGCGGCACACCTCACCTGGTCGGCGCTGGTCGTCGCCGGCGTGGCGCTCCTGCTGTGGACCGATGCCTCCGCCGCGTGTCCGCCGGGCGGTCCGCTCGATTTCGGCGACTGCGCGGCGATCCGTCCGTTCGTGATCGGGATCGGCGTCACCGCGTCCGCGCTCTACGTCGTCGGGCTGTCGGCAGTGCTGTGGTGGGTTGCCGGGTTGCGTGCCCGTCGCGTGGCCGATGCACGCGCCGCGCGCGACTGGTATCTGCTCGCTGCGGGCATCGGTCTGGCGATTGCACCGTTGCTGGCATTCACGCTGCTCTCCGCCCTTCGCTAGCATTGGACCCACTGGAGGCCGATTCATGACGTTCCGCTCAGCCGACGACCTGCGCAACCGCCTCTCGGGGATCGCCCGCATCGACGGGGAGCGCCTCGAGATCAGCGACGAGGCGCGGCTGCGCGACGAGCTCATGGACGAGCTGGTCTTCGAGGCGGTGTTCAACGACGACGCCGCGCTGCGCGATGCCTGCCGCTGGGTGATCTGGTCCGCCAGCCAGGCGCTCGGCTCGGGATCGGCGTCGATCCAGGACCTGTACATGGCCCGCGGCCGCGAGGAGTTCGACCCGACCCGGTTCACCGTGCCGGCGGTCAACGTGCGGGCGAGCACCTACCTCACCGCGCGGCAGGCGTTCGCCGCCGCGCGCGAGCGTGATGCCGGGACGCTGATCTTCGAGATCGCCAAGTCGGAGATGGCCTACACCGAGCAGCGACCGGCCGAGTACGCGGCGGTGATCCTTGGCGCCGCCATTCGCGAGCGCTGGCCGGGTCCGGTCTTCCTGCAGGGCGACCACTTCCAGTTCAACGTCAAGAAGTGGGCCGCCGATCCGAAGGCCGAGATGGAAGGCCTGCGCGACCTCACGCGCGAGGCGATCGCCGCGGGGTTCTGCAACATCGACATCGACTCGTCGACGCTGGTCGACCTGTCGCTGCCGACCGTTACCGAGCAGCAGCAGGTCAACGCCGACAACACCGCGTCGCTGACGCAGCTGATCCGCTCGCTCGAGCCGGCCGGGGTGACGATCAGCATCGGCGGCGAGATCGGCGAGGTCGGCAAGGAGAACTCGACGGAAGCTGAGCTGCGCGCCTACCTCGACGAATACGATCGCCGTCTCGCAGCCGGTGACGGCGGGGCGCCGAGCGGGATCAGCAAGATCAGCGTCCAGACCGGCACCTCGCACGGTGGCGTGCCGCTGCCGGACGGCAGCATGGCGCCGGTGAGCATCGACTTCGACACGCTGCGCCGCCTCTCCGCGCTGGCGCGTCACGAGTACGGGCTCGCCGGCTGTGTGCAGCACGGTGCCTCGACGCTGCCGGACGAGGCGTTCCACCACTTCCCGGCGAACGGCACGGCCGAGATCCACCTGGCGACCGGGTTCCAGAACATCCTGTACGACGCCGGCGGCCTGCCCGCCGAGCTGAAGGCCGAGATGATGGCCTGGTGCCGCGACAACCTCGCCGACGAGCGGACGCCGGGGCAGACCGACGAGCAGTTCCTCTACAAGACGCGCAAGAAGGCGATCGGACCGTTCAAGCGCCAGCTGTGGACCTTGCCCGATGCGGCCGCTGCCGAGATCGCCGGGCACCTGCGCCGTAAGTTTGACCAGCTGTTCGACGAGCTCGGCATCGCCGGCAACCGCTCGTTGGTCGAGCGCTACGTCGAGGCGCCCGACCTGCCGCGGCCGCTGCCCCCGGCCCTGGGCGGCCAGGAGCGCACGGCGGTCGCCGCCGGTGCGTCGGTCTTCGAGGGAGACGAGTCGGGGGAGTAGGGTCCGCGGTCAGCGCAGGAAGCGCGTGAGGCCGAGCATCCGCCGGGCCGACTTCGGCGATAGTCGCGACACCGCCTGCACGCCGTCGATGACGTCGTCGACCGGCATCTCGTCGAGCAGCTTCCATAGCCGCTCCACCGTCGCGTCGTCGATCCGCCCGACCACCTCGAACAGCCGGGCGATCGAGCGCGGGCTGGCGTGGACCACGTCGCCGACGCCGCGGTCGAACAGCTGGACGAAGCTGAGCAGGCCGCGCAGCCGGCGCGTCAGGTCATCCAGCTCCGCATCGTCGCCCGCTGCCTCCGCCAGCCGGACGCAGCGCTCGATGGCCGGGATGACGGGCCGCGTCTCGCGCTCGCGCCTCGCTCGAGCCACGCGGCGGAACCACTCCCAGTGGTCGCCGACCACGACATAGGCCACCGCCGCGGGACCGCGCCGGCCCGACCTTCGCGGCTCGGCTCGCTCCAGGACGCCCCACTCCTCGCACTGCCGCAGCGCGACGCTGGTGGCACGGTGGCTCAGTCCCAGTGCGCGGCGGATCTCCGGCTCGGTCAGCGGTTCCGGGTGGACGAGCAGGTAGCCCTGCACCGCGGCGGTCGACGGCGCGACGCCCCACGCCGCGCCGATCTCGCCCCAGGCCGCCGCGAACGCGCGTCGGATCTGCTCGGCGGTCGCCGGCGGGCTGGCGTTCATGCTCCTCGACACTAGCACACGAGCGCGGCCGCTCCCGTTGCCCGGCAGGGCGTTCAGCCGAAGATGCGCGGCAGGCGGCCGTTGAGGCGCACGCCGATCTCCTGCGGGATCGTGCCGGCCGCTGCGGCCATCTGCTCGATGCTGATCGCCCGATCGCCGTCACGCCCGAGCAGGGTGAAGACGTCGTTCGGCCCGATCCCCGGCAGGCCGGTGACGTCGACCACCAGCGAGTCCATGCTGATCCGGCCGACGATCGGCACCGCCTGGCCGTGCACCAGCGCGGACCCATGGCCGTTGCCAAGCGTGCGCGCGATGCCGTCGGCATAGCCGAGTGGCAGGGTGGCCAGGCGTGACTCGGCAGCGGTGACGAAGGTGCCGCCGTAACCGACGGGCGTTCCGGCGGGCACGTCGACCAGGCGGACGGGCCGCGCGCGCACCGCCATCGCCGGCCGCAGCACGATCGGGGAGCTGCGCCCGGCGGCGCTGAACTCGTCGGGAATCGCGCCGTAGAGCGCCATGCCGGGTCGCACCACGTCCTCGTCGGCCACCGCTCGCGAGAGGATTGCCGCGGACGCCGATGCGTGACGCTCGCCGTGCACACCGACCGCAGCGAGTGCCGCGACCGCCTGCCCGAAGGCCTCACGCTGGCCGGCCGCGGACGCGGCATCCGCGCCGTCGCGCAGATGGGTCCAGATGCCGGTGATCCACGGCGTCGCATCGCGCAGGTCGGCTTCGACGGCCGGGATCTCGGCGACCGGGATGCCCTGGCGGGTCATGCCGGTGTCGATCTTGAGGTGCACGTAGCGGCGGCGCCGAGCGCCCGCGGTCAGCGCCCGAAGCGCGGCAACGCTTCCCGCCGAGAGCTCCAGCTTGGCGGCCGCCGCGTCGACCACCGCATCGGGCGGGATGTCGTACAGCACCAGGATGCGGCCGTCGATCCCGGCGTCGCGCAGGGCCAGCGCCTCGTCGAGGGTCGCCACGCCGAAGCGGTCGACACCCGCACGCTGCAGCGCCAGCGAGACGGGGATCGCGCCGTGGCCGTAGGCATCGGCCTTCACGACGGCCATCAGCGGGACGGAGGCGGGCAGCAGCGAGCCGAGCGCCGCGGCATTGGCCACGACGGCATCGAGGTCGACCTCGATCCAGGCTCGTCGATGGGTGGGCAGAATCGGCATCGGAATCGGTCGAACGGACGAACGGGGTTGACGTGGGCGAACGGCTGTCGGTACTGTAGCAGCGCGTAGCAAACCTTTTCTACGAGGGACCGCGTGGCATCGATCACCGATGTGGCGAGGCTCGCCGGCGTATCGCCGGCAACCGTTTCGCGCGTGCTGTCGTCGGCCCACTACGCCGTGAGCCCCGCGACCCGCGAGCGGGTGCTCGAGGCCGCGCGGACGCTCGACTTCGTGCCGAATGCCCTCGCCCGCGGCCTCCTGAAGAGCTACGTGCCGGTGGTCGGCGTGATCGTGCACGACATCACCGACCCGTATTTCGCCGATGTGGTGCGGGGCGTCGAGGACGCGGCGGCAGCCGGGAATTACCTGGTCATCACCTGCAGCTCGGATCGCATTGCCGAACGTGAGAACTCGTACGTCCGTCTGCTGCGCTCGATGCGCGCGTCGACGCTGATCTTCGCCGGCTCGGGCCTCGACGACCCGGCCCTCAACCAGGAGGTTCGAAAGCACATCGCCGCCATGCGCGCGTACGGCGCCGCGGTCGTGCATCTCTCCCCGCACCCGTTCGGTGATCCCGAGGTGAGCGTGGACAACGCCCGCGGCATGACGCGCATCGTCGAGGCGCTCATTGCGCTCGGGCACCAGCGCATCGCCTTCCTGCCCGGACCGTCGACGCTGTACGTCGGCCGGCACCGTCACGAGGGATACAAGCAGGCGCTGACCAATGCCGGCATCGCCTACGACCCGCGTCTGGTGGTGAGCACCTCGTTCAACCGCGAGGGCGGTGTCGAAGCGGTCGACCGGCTGCTCGCCGGCGACGCGCCGTTCACGGCGGTCTGTGCGGCGAATGATCTGATGGCGCTCGGCGCTCTGCAGCGCTTCGCCGAGCTCGGCATCGGCGTGCCCGAGGCGGTCTCGGTGACCGGCTTCGACGATATCCGCATGGCCTCGATGGTGGCGCCGAGCCTGTCGACGGTCCGGCTGCCGCTGTACGACCTCGGTCACCGAGGCTTCGAATTCGCCGAGAAGCTGCTGGCCGGCAGCCGGCCTCGGCGCCAGACGCTGCCGACCGAGGTGGTGATGCGCAACTCGACCGCTCGTGCCCCGGCGGCAGCCCTGCCCGGCGCCTTCCGGCGCGGTGCCACGGCCGTCCCCGAGGCTGCGGCTTCCATGGCGGCCCGAGCATGACGACGGGCGTGGCCGCAGTCCCGGCCGTCGAGCGCGGCTCCGCGCAGATCACGCTGCGCGGCGCCGCCAAGCGGTACCGGTCGCCGCATGGCGGCAGCCAGGAGGCGCTTGCATCGGTCGACCTCGAGATTCCGCGCGGCCAGTTCGTATCGCTGCTCGGCCCCTCGGGCTGTGGGAAGACCACGCTGCTCAAGATCATCGGCGGGCTGGTGGAACGCAGCTCCGGTGAGCTGCAGATCGACGGCGAACCGGTGCAGGCCGCGTTGAAGCAGCGCAAGTTCGGCTTCGTCTTCCAGGACGCCACGCTCCTGCCCTGGAAGAACGTGATCGACAATGCCAGCCTGCTGCTCGACATCACCCGGCAGCGGGAGGGCCACGATCGCGTACGCGACCTGCTGGCGATGGTCGGCCTGACCGGCTTCGAGGAGTTCTACCCCGCGCAGCTGTCGGGCGGCATGAAGCAACGGGTCTCCCTGGCGCGCGCGCTGGCGCTCGGCCCCGAGATCCTGCTCATGGACGAGCCGTTCGCCGCGCTCGACGCGATCACCCGTGACCGAATGGGCGAGGAGCTGCTCAAGATCCTGGACGGCAGTCGCACGGTCGTGTTCGTCACGCACTCCATCCCGGAGGCGGTGCTGCTCTCGGATCGGGTGGTGGTGATGTCCGCGCGGCCGGGGCGGGTCGTCGCCGACATCCCGATCGAGCTGCCGCGACCCCGTTCGGGCGAGATCCGGCGCAGCCCGGCGTTCAGCGAGTACGAGTACCAGCTGCGCAGCTACATCGAGGACGGGCCGGAGGGCCACCGTGGCTGAGCGGCTGACCGCGGCACCACGGGCCGAAGGCTCCGCCCTGGCGGGCGTCGAAGGCCGTCGGGCATCCGCCTCGTCGCGCGCGATGCAGCGCCTCTTGCCGGCCGCGTTCCTCCTGGCGCTGATCGTGATCTGGGAGATCGTTGCGCGCTTTGGCAGCGTCCCGGTCTACATCCTCCCCGCGCCCACGGCGATCGCCGAACGGCTGGTCCGGTCGTGGTCGAACCTCTGGGACGCGACCCTGATCACGACCAGCGAGGTGCTCATCGGCTTTGCGATCGGCGTCGTGCTCGGCATTGCGCTGGCCATCCCGATCGCCTATTCGCGGCTGGTGCGCAACACGCTCTATCCGCTGATCGTCGCCTCACAGGCCGTGCCCAAGATCGCCATCGCGCCACTGCTGGTGCTGTGGCTCGGCTTCGAGATCTGGCCGAAGATCGCCGTCACCGCGCTGATGGTCTTCTTCCCGGTGACGGTGACCGCCGCCGAGGGCTTCGCATCGGTCGATCGCAACCTGCTCGACCTGCTGCGATCGGTGAACGCGACGCCCGCCCAGATCTTCTTCCGCATCCGATTCCCGCACGCGCTGCCGCACATCTTCAGCGGCCTGAAGGTCGGCATCACGCTGGCGGTCGTCGGCGCCGTGGTCGGCGAGTGGGTCGGCGCCGACAGCGGGCTCGGGTACCTGCTCACCTACGCGAACACGCTGCTCGACTCGACGCTGCTGTTCGCCGCGCTCTTCCTGCTCATCGTCCTGGGCGTCGTGCTGTTCATCATCGTCGATCTCGCCGAGCGGGTGCTGCTGCCGTGGCACCACGACGACTCGGTCGCCCTCGGCAACTGACCTCGCGTCCCATTCGGGAGTAGTCGTTCAATCGTTGGCAACCAAGGATGGAGGAAACTGGAGATCATGAAAACGATTCCACGGCGACGCGGCACCGGACTGGCGGCGGTACTGGCAGCGACGCTGCTGCTCGCCGCCTGCAGCAACAGCGGCTCGTCGCCAAGCGCGACAGCCGCCAGCGGCGGCGCGTCGGGGACCGCTGCCCCGACGGCCCCGGCCGAGCTTACGAAGGTCCAGTTCAGGCTCAACTGGGTGCTTGCCGGCAATCACGCCCCGTTCTACCTGGCGCAGAAGGAAGGCTTCTGGAAGGCATGCGGACTCGACGTGTCGATGGCGGCGGGCAAGGGCTCCGGCGACACCGCGCAGCTGGTCGCCAACGGCTCCCAGCAGTTCGGCCTGACCGATGCGGTATCGATCGCAGCCGGTCGCACCAAGGGCCTGCAGGTCAAGTCGCTGGGCGTCCTGTACCAGACCAATCCGGCATCCATCGTCTCGTACAAGAAGACGAACCTCACCACCCTGGACGACGTCAAGGGCAAGACCTGGGGCGCCGTGCCGGGCGGCTCGCCGTACCTGCTCCTCAAGGCGCTCTTCAAGGAGAAGGGCATCGCCGACTCGGACTACCGCGAGGTCAGCGTGCCGGCGCCCGGCATCGCCCAGCTCAAGGCGGGCCAGGTGGACTTCATCACCTTCTTCGCCAATGAGGCGGCGAATATCGATCCCGATCCCAAGGCCAACCTGAACGTGCTGCCCTTCAAGGACTTCGGGCAGGACATCTATGGCCTGGCGATCGCCAGCAACGACAGCTACATCAAGAGCAATCCGCAGCAGGTCCAGTGCTTCGTCGACGGTGTGAAGAAGGGCCTGGACGCGGCGAAGGCCGATCCGGATGCGGCGCTCGCGGCGCTGTACGAGGCGGCTCCCGAGACGGAGGAGAAGGCAGACGCGATGCGCGCCCTGCTTGACGGCGTCTACGAGTACGCCGGCTCCACGTTCCTGGAGCAGAACGCCGAGAAGTGGGATGCGACCCAGAAGGTGCTCGCCGACGCCGGGATCATCGACAAGACGATCGACGCGACAGAGTTCTTCACGGACGAATTCCTGAAGTAAGCAATCTCCGCTAGACCACTCGAAAGGAGCGGCATGTCTCTCAATCTCCGCGGCATCGTGCCGGCGTGCATCACCACGCTCGACGCGACCGGTGCGTTCGACGAGGCAGCGTATCGGCGCTACCTGCAATGGCTCCTCCCCCAGGGGCCGGTGGCGCTGGCCATCAACGCCGATACCGGCGAAGGGCCGCACCTGTGGCCCGATGAGCGCGAGCGCGTCCTGCGTGTTGCCGTGGAGGAGGCCGGCGACGTTCCCGTCGTCGCCGGCCTGGCGGCTTCGTTCACCGCCCAGGCGGTGGAGGAGGCCAAGCGCGCCGAGCAGGCCGGAGCGGCCGGCCTGCTCGTCTTCCCCATCCCGGCATACCAGGGCACGCCACTCGACCCGGCGCTGCCGGTCGCCTATCACGAGGCCGTGGCGGAGGGCTGCGGCCTGCCACTGGTCGCGTTCCAGCTCCAGCCGGCGCTCGGCGGGGTGATCTTCAGCGAGGAAACGCTGGGCCGCATCGCGGCGATCGACAGCGTGGTGGCCATGAAGGAGGCGTCCTTCGACGCTCGGCTGTATCTCGCCACGCGCCGGATGGTCGAGCGACTGCCGCGCCGCATCGATCTGCTCACCGGGAACGACAACTTCATCTACGAGTCGTTCGTGCTCGGCGCCGAGGGGGCGCTCATCGGATTCGGCACGCTCGCCACCGACCTGCAGGTCCAGATGTACCAGCTCGCCTGCCAGGCGAAGTGGGGCGAGGCGCAGGCCATCTGGGAGCGGATCCTGCCGCTCGAGGAAGCGGTCTACGCCCAGCCGGTGCGCAACTACCGAGCGCGCACGAAGGTCGCCCTCAAGGCGCTCGGTGTCATCGACAGCACGGTGATGCGTCCGCCGCTGATGCCTGTCGACGGCCCGGACGCGGATCGCGTTGCAGCAGCGCTCACCCAGGTCGGCCTCGCCTGATGAGCGGCGCGCTCGAGGATCGCGTCGTCCTCGTCACCGGCAGCGGCCGCGGCATCGGCGCCGAGATCGCGGTCAAGGCGGCCGCGGCCGGCGCCAGCGTGGCGGTCCACTACCACCGCTCGGCGGATGGCGCGCAGCGCACGCTAGAGCGGGTGCGGGCGCACCGTGGCGAGGCGGACAGCTTCGCCGCTGACGTGGCGAACGGCGGAGCGGCGGAGGAGCTGGTCGAGCGCGTCATCGGCCGCTTCGGTCGGGTCGATGCGCTGGTGAACAACGCCGGCCTGATGCCGACCACGCCATTCCTCGAGATCGAGCCGGCCGAATGGGATGCGGTGATTCGCACCGACCTGACCGCAGCGTTCCATACCACCCGCGCGGTGCTGCCTTCGATGCTCGAGCACGGCAGCGGCTCGATCGTGAACATCGCCTCGCGGCTGGGCCAGATCGGCGCCCGGGACGTTGCGCACTACTGTGCGGCGAAAGCAGGCCTCATCGGTCTGACCAGGGCGCTGGCCCGCGAGTTCGGGCCGCGCGGGATCCGGGTCAACGCCGTGGCGCCGGGCGTCACCGAGAGCGACATGACGACCGAGCTGATGGCCAGCGAGGAGGGCCAGCGCCGACTGCGCGAGATGCCGCTCGGCCGGTTCGGGCGGCCCGAGGAGGTCGCCGAGGCCGTTATCTTCCTGCTGTCCGACGCCTCGAGCCTGTTCGTCGGCCAGACGCTCAATCCGAACAGCGGGGGCTACATGCCGTGAGCGCCGCATCCGGCAAGGTGATCGGCGTCGATGAGGCGGTTCGGCTCGTGCCGGACGGCGCGACGCTCCTGATCGGCGGGTCCGGAGCCGGGCACGCCGTGCCGCAGCGCTTCATCGACGAGCTGGCGGCGATCTACGCCTCCGAGGGCCGGCCGCGTGATCTGACCACGGTGCGCATCGTGGGCATCGGTGACTTCGCCGAGCGCGGCTTCAGCCAGCTGGGGCTGCCGGGCCTGCAGAAGCGCACGATCGGCAGCAATATCGGCAACGAGCCGCGGCTCGGTGCGCTGGTCGAGGCGAACGAGATCGAGGCCTACTCGTTCCCGCAGGGCGTGCTGTCGCAGCTCATGCGCGAGATCGCCGCCGGGCGGCCGGGCCTGGTCACGCACGTCGGCCTGGGCACCTACGTCGATCCGCGGCAGACCGGCGGCAAGCAGAACGCGCGGACCACCGAGGACCTCGTGGAGCTCGTCGAGCTGCGCGGCCGTGAGTGGCTGCTGTTCCACGCCTTCCCGATCGACGTGGCGGTCATCCGGGGCACGACGGCCGACGAGGACGGCAACATCACCATGGAGTCCGAGGCGGTCCAGGGCGAGATGCTGGCGATGGCCATGGCCGCGCACAACAGCGGCGGGATCGTCATCGCCCAGGTCCGCCAGCTCGCGCCGCGGGGCAGCCTGACGCCGCGATCGGTGCGCATCCCCGCCGCGTTGGTCGACCACGTCTTCGTCGACCCCGACCAGTGGCAGACCTACATCACCCGCGACTCGCCGTACTACGCCGGCGCCTTCCGCAAGCCCGTCACGCCCGAGCCGCCGTTGCCGCTCGACGTGCGCAAGATCATCGCGCGGCGCTCGCTCCTCGAGTTCCCGCCTGGCGCGATCTGCAACCTGGGCTTCGGCATCAGCCAGCTGATCGGCCGCGTGGCGTGGGAGGAGGGGATCACCGATCGCCTGGTGCTGACCGTCGAGCAGGGCATCTTCGGCGGCGCGCCGGTGGCCGGCAACGAGGGCGGTGCCGGGTTCAACTACCAGGCCATGATCGACCAGCCGTACATGTTCGACTTCTACGACGGCGGCGGGCTCGACGTGGCCAGCCTGTCGTTCGCCGAGGTGGACCCCGAGGGCAACGTCAACGTGCACGCCTTCGAGGGCCGGGTGCGCGGCCCCGGTGGATTTCCGAACATCAGTGCTCGGACCGGCAAGATCTGCTTCGTCGGCACGCTGACGGCGCGCGGCCTGGAGATCGAGATCGACGACGGCGTCCGCATCCGGCACGAGGGCAGCCTGCGCAAGTTCGTGCCGGAGGTCCGCCAGATCTCGTTCAACGGCAAGCTCGCCCGGCAGCGCGGCCAACAGGTCCGCTACATCACCGATCGCGCCGTCTTCGCGCTGGAGGACGACGGGCTGGTGCTCGTCGAGGTGGCGCCCGGGATCGAGGTCGAGCGCGACGTGGTCGGCCAGATGGGCTTCCGCCCACGGATCGCCGACAACCTGCGAACGATGGATCCGAGGCTCTACGCGACCGGCGCGATGGGCCTGGCCGCGACGTTCGGCACCGGCGACGAGGATGGCGGAGGACCGCGGTGAGCGAGCTGGTCCGCCTGCAGCTCGGCGCCGTCGCGCACCTCGAGCTTGTCAATCCGCCGCTCAACCTCGTCACGCGGGAGCTGACCGAGCAGCTGCACCTGGCCCTCGGCCGGCTTGCCGGGGCCGCGCCCAACGACGTGCGCGCCGTCGTCGTCAGCGGTAGCGGCGAGCGCGCCTTCTGCGCCGGCTCGCACATCGGCGAGTTCGAGGGGCTGCGCGGGCGCGTCGCCGAGGGAAAGCTGCTGCTCGAGAAGCTCGTCTACCGCCAGCTCGCCGATCTGCCGATGCCGACGATCGCCGCCATCGAGGGCGACGCGCTGGGTGGCGGCCTGGAGCTGGCGCTGTGCTGTGACCTGCGGATCGCGTCGGTCAAAGCCAAGCTCGGCATGCCCGAGGTACGCCTGGCGGTACTGCCCGGCAGCGGCGGCACGCAGCGCCTGCCGCGGGTGGTCGGACCGGCTAGGGCCAAGGAGATGATCCTGACCGGGCAGATCGTGACGGCGGAGGGAGCCGAGCGCATCGGCCTGGTCAACCGCGTCGTCCCCGCCGGGGAGGCCCGTCGTGCGGCCGACGAGATTGCCGAAGAGATCGCCCGCCGCGGTCCGCTGGCGGTTCGCGAGGCGAAACGGCTGATCGACGCGGCCGCCGACCTCGACCTGGACGCCGGCCTTGCTGCGGAGCTGGACGCATCGGAACGAGTCTTCGACAGCGAGGACATGCTGGAGGGAGCGGCCGCCTTCTTCGGAAAGCGGGATCCCGAGTATCGAGGCCGTTGACGCCGGGATCGGCGCACGACGGCGTGAGGCAACCCAACGAGAGGAACGAAGCCCAATGAGTGACATCGGCCGATTCGGAGTCTTCCTGCCCTCCTATATCTGGGAGGGCGACGGCGCCGAGCGCGCCCGCAACATCAAGCAGTTCGCGCGCACCGTGGAGGATCTCGGCTTCGACTCGCTGTTCATCACCGATCACCTGCTCGCCGCGAAGAACTTCTACTCGGTCTCGTGGCTCGAGCCGGTGTCCGCGCTCTCGGTGGCCGCCGGCGTCACCGAGCGCGTGCGACTGGGCACCTCGATCATGATCCTGCCGCTGCGCAACCCGGTGGTGCTCGCCAAGGAGCTCGCCACGCTGCAGTTCCTGAGCGAGAACCGGGTCGTGCTGGGTGCCGGTGTCGGCTGGTACCCGCCCGAATACGAGGCGGTCGGCGTGCACAAGTCGGAGCGGGGCAAGCGCACCGACGAGATCCTCGACATCATCATCCCGCTCCTCGAGGGCGAGCGGGTGACCTACCACGGCAAGTTCTACTCGATCGACGACGTGCTCATCGAGCCGCGATCGTCGCAGCGCCCCGAGATCTGGGTCGGCGGTGGCTCGCAGCTGGCGGATCCCAAGTCGCCCGACCTGCCACGCTTCGTCGAGTCGGTGAAGGCGCGCGTGATGCGCACCGATGGCTGGATCCCGCGTCCCACCTGCCCGCCCGAGGAGATCGCGCGCGACTGGCGCGAGCTGCAGGAGTACTACCGCGAGCACGGCCGCGACCCGGACGAGTGCGTGGTGGCCCACGAGAACTTCCTGCACCTGGTGATGACCAACGACCCGGCGCAGGCCCGGGCGGAGCAGCACGAGGCCTTCCTGCGCGTGATGAGCAACGAGCGCGGGCCGAACTACCTCGAGTCGGTCTACCTGTTCGGCACGCCGGACGAGGTGATCGCCTCGCTGCAGGCCCGCATCGACGCCGGGGTCGAGTACTTCATGCTGCACACCATGACGCCCGATCCGGCGCAGCTGCGCAACTGGGTCGACGAGATCATCCCGAACCTGACCTTCCCCGCCACGGCCGGTCCGGTTCGGCGGATGGCCGGCGCCCTGTCGTGATGCTGTCGTGACATTATCGTGACCCGTCGCGTCGCGCTGCTCGGCAACCCGTTGCGACGGCGGCACTCGCAGGTGATGCACGACGCGGCGTTCGCCGCCGCAGGGATCGACGCCCGCTACGAGCTGCTGGAGCTCGAAGCCGATGCGGTTCCGGCGGCGGTTGCCGCGGCGCGCGGCCCGGACTGGCTCGGGCTGCAGGTGACCGCGCCCTACAAGCTGATGGTCGCCGAGCTGGTGGACGAGGTCGAGCCCGATGCCCGGGCGATCGGTGCCGTCAACAGCGTGGCACGGTCGGAGGACGGCCGCCTCATCGGCTTCAACACCGATGCGCCCGGCTTCCGCGCCGGCGTGGAGCTGGCGATGGGCCGGCCGCTGGCCGGCGCCCGGGTGACGGTCGCCGGCGCGGGAGGCGCCGCGCACGCGGTCGTCTTCGCGCTGCTCGATGCCGGAGCCTCAAGCGTCACCATCGGCAACCGCAACGCCGACGCCGCTCAAACGCTGGGGGCGAGGTTTGCGGGCACCGGCACGGGGCAGGTGCGCGGGGTCGAGCTCGGCGGCGGGGACTTCGCCGATGCGCTGCACGCCGCCGACCTGGCGGTGAACGCGACGACCGTGGGCATGACCTCGGCCGGCACGAGCTTCGACGTCGCCCTGCTGCCCGAGCATGCGACCGTCTTCGACCTCGTCTACGTTCCGCCCCAGACCGAGCTGCTGCGCGCGGCACGAGTAAGGGGCCTGCGCGCGGCCAACGGCTCGGAGATGCTCGTGCAGCAGGCCGCGATCGCCTTCGAGCGCTGGACCGGCGTGAGCGACATGGCCGGCGTCATGCGCGATGCCGTGGCGCCGCTGCTCGCCGACGCGGCCGCTCGCGCCTGAGCGCCTGAGCGCCCGGGCGTTCTGCCGTGCGGCTCGCCACCATCGTCCGGGACGGCCATCCGTCGGTCGCCCTCGTGCGCGACCGCGGGGTGCTGCCGCTCCAGATGGGCGAGGAGTGGGCTGCGTCGATGCGCGGCATCGCCGCCCGCGGCGCCCCCGCTCGCGAGTCCATCGCTGATTGGGCCGCGCAACAGCCGGCATCGGCGGATCTGCCGCTCTCCGAGGTCGCGCTCGGGCCGGTCGTCCCCGATCCCGGCGCGATCTTCACCATCGGCCTCAACTACGCGGCTCCCGGCGACGACCCGCGCGAGCGACCCGAGCGGCCGCTCGTCTTCGGCAAGCTGCCGAGCTCGGTGTGCGGCGACGGGGCGGTCGTCAGCTGGGATCGCGGCCTCACCGACAACGTGGACGGCGAGTCGGAGCTCGGCGTCGTCATCGGCCCGCCGGCGTGGCAGGTCGAGCCCGATGCCGCCATGGACCACGTCTTCGGCTACACCTGCATCAACGACTTCGGCTCGCGCGATCCGTGGTTCGACGGCGACCAGTGGCTGCTCGGCAAGTCGTTCGCCGGCTTCTGCCCGGTCGGCCCGTGGATCGTCACGCCCGATGAGCTCGGCGACCCCGGCAACCTGCGGCTCGGCGCCACGATCAACGGCATCCCGATCCAGGACGGCCGCACCTCGCAGATGCGCTACTCGATCGGCGAGATCATCAGCTTCCTGAGCCGGCACGTGGTGCTGCGCCCCGGCGACCTGATCGCCACCGGCACGCCCGTCCGCCTGGACGGGCGCATTGGCCCGGAGCGCCGCCTGCAGCCCGGCGACGTGATGACCGTCTGGGTCGAGGGCATCGGCGAGCTGACCACCTCGATCGGCTGATCGCCCACGAAGAAGCCCCGGCATCGCTGCCGGGGCTTCTTCGGTCTAGGGGCAGGCGCGAACCGCGCCAGGGTCTGGGTCAGGTCAGTGGGCGCAGCCGCCTGCGCGGCTCGGCGACCCGTCGGTGTTGAACGAGGAGCCGCAGGCGCACGAGCTCACCGCGTTCGGGTTGTTGATCGCGAAGCCCGATCCCATCAGCGAGTCGACGTAGTCGATCTCGGCACCGTCGACGTACTGGGCGCTGAACTTGTCGATCACCACCGGCACGCCGTCATGGAGCTCGACCCGGTCGTCGTCGGCCAGGTTCGAGTCGAACGCCAGGCCGTAGCTGAAGCCGGAGCAGCCGCCGCTCTTCACGAAGAGGCGCAGGCGCGCGTCTTCCTTGCCCTCGCGGGAGCGCAGCTCGAGCACCTTCTTGCCGGCGGCCTCGGTCACGGTGACGAGCTGCTCGGTCGAGATGGGCGGTACGCTGACCGGCGTCTGCGGCTGCGTCTGCGGCGTCTCGGACATGGTCATGGTTGCTGTGATCTCCCTCTCGCCCTGCGGCGCGGATTCGCTTGGTTCGCTTCGGAAAGTATACCAGCGGCCCCCGTTCGTCCAGTCCTGTCCTCCTGTTCGGGGGTCCTCCCCCAAGCGTTCACTCATTGAACTCCTGCGCGAGGGAGCACCCGAGGGCCACCCGTCCCCGGCTGCACGCCTCGTTCCAAACCGCTCGCTTCAAGCGCGGGGTTTCCGTGTCGCGACGATCGCCAGCCCGTGGCTCTATCAGCGAACGAGCACAGCCCGTCCGTCGAAATCGCCACCAGGTGGCTCGGACAGCGAACGAACCGGCCACATGGCGCCCATTCCCGACCTGAGGCACGGCCAGCAGCCCGTTCGTTCCCCAATAGAGCCACCACGTGGCTCCCGCCGCTGCTCGCTTCGGGCCCGGCGCATGCCGCATGCACCAGGCGCATACAACGCGGCGCCAAACTCGCTTCCTGCAGGGTTTCATGCGCCGGACGGCATCACTTCGAGCGCAAACGGCCCGTCACGCGCGTGCATGCGCCTGACGCATGAACGCAATCCCCGGGACCACCGTGGCGAGCGCCACGGCACCAGACCCGGCATCACGCCGGCATCGGTACACTTAAGCCCGTCCGCACGAGGAGCCACCAAGACGTGAAGCTTGCGAACCGCATGGAGCGGATCGGCACCGAGACCGCCTTCGAGGCCGCAGCCCGCGCGCGTGCGCTGGAGGCGACCGGCCGCGACGTCATTCACCTGGAAATCGGCGAGCCCGATTTCGACACCCCGCGCAACATCAGCGAGGCTGCCGCCGACGCGCTGCTCAACAAGGGCATGACCCACTACACGCCGGCGACCGGCATCCCGCAGCTGAAGCAGGCGATCATCGAGGACGCGCAGCGCCACAAGGGGATCAGCGCCACGCCGGAGCAGGTGATCGTCACGCCCGGCGCCAAGCCGATCATGTTCTACGCCATGCTGGCCCTGCTCGAGGAGGGCGACGAGGCGATCTACCCGAACCCCGGCTTCCCGATCTACGAGTCGATGATCGAGTTCGTCGGTGCGCGCGCCGTCGCGGCGCAGCTGCGCGCCGAGAACGACTTCCGCATGGATGTCGACGAGGTCGCGTCGCTTGTCAGCGACCGCACGCGGCTGATCGTGCTGAACTCCCCGCAGAACCCGACCGGATCGGTCCTCACCGAGGACGACCTGCGCGCCATCGCCAAGCTGGCCGTCGACCACGACCTGGTCGTCCTGACCGATGAGATCTACGGCCGCCTGCAGTACGAGGGTGAGCCGCTCTCGATCGCGACCCTGCCCGGCATGGCGGAGCGGACGATCACGCTCGATGGCTTCAGCAAGACGTACGCGATGACCGGCTGGCGGATGGGGTATGGCATCGTGCCGGCCGAGCTGGCACCCGCCTTCAGCACGCTCGTCATCAACAGCGTGTCCTGCACGAACGCCTTCGCCCAGGCCGGCGCGGCCGAGGCGCTCACCGGCCCGCAGGACGCGGCCGATGCCATGCGCCAGGAGTTCATCGCCCGGCGCTCGCTGGTGATCGACGGCCTGAACGCCATTCCGGGTGTGACCTGCGTCATGCCGCACGGCGCCTTCTACGCCTTCCCGAACGTGAGCTCCTTCGGCCGCAGCAGCGCCGAGATCGCTGACCACCTCCTCTATGACGCCGGGGTCTGCGTCCTGGCGGGCACCAGCTTCGGCCGATTCGGCGAGGGCTACCTGCGACTCTCGTACGCCAACTCGCGCGAGAACCTGTCCGCGGCGCTCGAGCGCATGCGCGACTCGCTGGCCAAGCTGGAGCGCACCGGCGAGCCGGTCGGAGCCGCTTCATGACGGTCGCCGACCCGGTCGACGAGCTGTACGCGCGCGCCGAGGCCGCGTTCGAGCGCTGGGAGGTTGTCAAGGACGTCATCGACGAGGCGATCGACCTGACGTTGAACTACCGCCAGTCGGGTCATCCGGGCGGGTCGCGCTCGAAGGTGCACATGCTCCTGTCGCTGATGCTCTCCGGGGCGATGCGCTGGGACATCCGCCGGCCGTGGCGTCCCTTCGCCGACCGATTCGTCCTGTCCGGCGGCCACGTCGTGCCCCTCGTCTACTGCACCCTTGCGGTCCTCAACGAGACCGTGCGCAGCCGCCACGCACGTGACGGCGGCGACCGGTTCGCCTTCCCGGACGACGGCCGCTGGGCGCTCACCTGGGAGGACCTGCTCAAGCTGCGCCACCGCGGGGGCCTGCCCGGGCACGCCGAGATGGAGGGCAAGACCCTCTTCCTGAAGTTCAACACCGGCCCGTCGGGCCACGGCATGCCGCCGTCGGCCGGCGAGGCGACGGCGCTGAAGCTCGCCGGCGCGGAGGAGGTCAAGGTGTTCGTCGTCGAGGGCGAAGGCGGCCTCACGCCCGGAGCGAGCCACGAGACGCGCAACACCGCCTGGGGCCTCGGCCTGTCGAACCTCGTCTTCCTCATCGACTGGAACGACTACGGCATCGACGACCCGGCGATCTCGAGCGTGGTGCCCGGCACCCCCGAGAGCTGGTTCAAGGCGTACGACTGGCGGGTGAACGGCACAATGGACGGCTCCGAATGGGGTCCCGTGACGCGCGCCGTGCTGGACGCTGCGCACGGCCCGAACCCGAACAGGCGCCCGTCGATGGCGTGGTTCCACACGCGCAAAGGCCGCGGCTACGGGAAGTACGACAACAAGAGCCACGGCTCGCCGCACGCCATGAACTCCGAGCCGTTCTGGACGGTGCGCAAGGCGTTCATGGAGAAGTACGGCGTGCAGTACACCGGCGTCGATAAGCCGGCGCCGGACGACAAGGCCGCACAGCAGGAGCAGGCCCGCGCCAACTTCGCCGTGGCGATGAGCGTCCTGCACGACACCCCCGGCCTCGTCGAGGCGATCAGCGACCGGCTGGTGGAGGTCGCCGCATCGGTCCCCGATCACATCGCCGGCTTCAACCTGACCGATGACGGCGCGATCTTCAGTGACCGCCGCATCACCGACTACCGCCACTATCCCGCATCGGTCTGGAAGCAGCCGGGCGAGAAGGCACCCAACCGGGCGGCGCTGGCGACCTGGGGCAGCTGGGTCAACTCGTTCGCAAAGGCGGAGTACGGCCGGCCGTTGGTCATCGCCTGCTCGGCGGACCTCGCGGAGTCGACGAACATCGCCGGCTTCGCCAAGGGCTTCGAGGACCTGGAGGGCTGGGGCTGGTACAACCGCGACACGAACCCGCGCGGCACGCTGCTGCCGCAGGAGATCACCGAGTTCACCAACGCGGGACTGATGGTCGGCCTCGCCACGGTCAACCTGGCGGATGACCCGATGCAGTCGTTCAACGGCTTCTGGGGCGCCTGCTCCACGTACGGCTCCTTCTCCTACCTCAAGTACGGACCGATGCGCCTCTTCTCGCAGCTGGCGCAGGACTCCGAGCTCAAGGTCGGCAAGGTGCTGTGGGTGGCGGGGCACTCCGGCCCCGAGACCGCCGAGGACTCGCGGACTCACTTCGGCATCTTCTCGCCCGGCGTGACGCAGCTCTTCCCGGAGGGCCACGTCATCGACCTGCACCCGTGGGAGTACAACGAGGTGCCGGTCGTGCTCGGCGCCGCGTTCGCCACAGACGTGCCGATCGTGGCCCTGCACCTGACCCGGCCGGCGGTGGAGATCCCGGACCGCGAGCAGCTCGGCATGGCGCCGCACTGGGACGCCGCGCGAGGTGCGTACGTGCTGCGTCAGCCCCTCGCCGGTCAGCCAATGGCCGGGACGGTCTACGTCCAGGGCACGGTGACGACGGCCAACGTGGTCAAGGTGCTGCCCGAGCTCGACGCGCGCGGCCTGAACGTGCGGATCGTGGCCTGCATCTCGCCGCAGCTGTTCAACATGCAGGATCAGGCGTACCGCGACTCCATCCGCTCCGAGGCCGACCGCTGGGACGGCATGGCCGTCACCAACCGCGCCTTCAAGCTGATGCGCGACTGGGTCGACGGACCGCTGGCGGCCGAGTACTCGCTGTCGTCGGACTGGGACGACCGATGGCGCACCGGCGGCACGGTCGACGAGGTGATGGACGAGGCGCACCTGTCGCAGCGCCACATCCTCGAGGCGATCGAGCGCTACGTCGCAGACCGCGAGTCGCGGCACCGCCGGCTGCGCTCGCTGGTCGACGAGATCGAGCGGCGCTAGGTGCCGGCCGTGCCGGAGCTCAAGCAGCGCCCGTACGAGCACCAGCGGCCGCATCGCCCGTCGCACCTCGCGCGCCGCACGAAGCCGCCGCCCGAGCGCGCAGAGCCGCCCGACCTGCGGCTGTTCATCTATGCCGGCCTGGCGCTGGCGGTGATCGTGATGCTGCTGGCCATCCCGTATCTGCTCCAGTACCTCGCAACGATCCTCACCAGCTGACGAACTGACCGATGCACCGGTCAGCGTTCACCTGAGCCGCTCGCTGCGCGGCGAATGTCCGATATGTCGGACACCAATGAGCATGCGCGGCGCGGCTGCGCGCCCTTCGTCCGTGGTGGTTCCGCTACAGCAGACAGACGCAGCGTGAATCGGCCGTCCGGTGAAGAAGGGCGGGTAGATCGGTCAATCGATCCCACTGAGCGGGCGCATCGATCAAGAAGCCACCCAATCCTGGCGCCAAGCCTCGCTCGATGGCCGATTGTCCCGCCTGCTGAGCGGATCGGCCAACGAACGGCCCGAAAGGCCTCACCGGCCGGGCTGCCTGGCCGATACGCCCGCTGGGTGGGAACGACGCCCAGCGACGCGACGCCCAGCGACGCGACGCCCAGCGACGCGCGGTCAGACCTGCGCGGTCCAGACGGACACGGTGCCGTCCTCGACCTTGACCTTGGGCCGAACGAGTGGCGGCAGCTCGATCGGATAGGCCCGCGCGTCGCCGCGATAGCCACCGGTCTGGCGCCATCGGTCTCGCCCGTTGGCCAGCTCGCCCTTCAGGTCGAAGCTCGCGCCGTGGCAGGGGCAGCGCAGGTCCTGCCAGTCGGGCCGAAAATGCAGCGTGCAGCCCATGTGGGTGCAGACCGATGACAGCGCCCGGATCTCGCCCGCATCGTTGACCACGTAGCCGTCGAAAGC